>CALXQF010000015.1 GCA_944390505.1 uncultured Clostridia bacterium
CCTTCTGCTACTTTGTATTGTCTTCCACAGCTTTCAATAATTGCGTACATTACTTCGTACACCTCCTATATTTGTATACTCGCTAAGCATAAATAACAAGGCAATTGCTTTTTGCAATATTTAGTTGCCCGACTCAGGCGGCTTACAGGTAAATATTGTATCATCTTTTTCATTCTATTGTCAAGTATTTTTCCAATTTATTTTAAAATAGCCACCCTGTTAGCGGGTGGCTTTGATTGGATGTGCTTATGGTTGAATTGTAGAGATGTGTCTTAATATCTATATTAGAGCAATTTTGCTCCATATCCTTATTATATCACATTTTCAAATTTATGTAAATCCGATTTGGACCCATTAAACTTATAGGAGCAACGAAAAACAAAATGACTGAGAAAAGGACCATTGGTGACTGTCCCCAGCAGTCCTATTCTACACTTTTTAAAGATTCTATCATATCTATTTTCTTTAAAGTAAAATAAGTGCCAATACTTACAATCATAGCAAAAACAGCAGTAATGATAATTCCATATAAATAACTCATTACTTTAATTTGAGGATTGAACATTACCATATCTAGTTCACAAGTTTTAATAATATAAGTTGTTAGGAAAAATCCTCCTCCTAGTCCTACTAAAATACCGATTAATGTTAAAATAACAGTTTCTTTTCCTACATAATTATATACTTCTTTATCATAAAAGCCTAGTACTTTGATAGTTGCTAGTTCTCTAATTCTTTCACCGATATTCGTATTTGATAGACTATACAAAACTAGCAATGCAAGCATTCCCGCCGCTACAATCAAAATAAATACTACTAAGCTCATATTATTCATTACATCTTCGAACATGTCAGTAGTTGCAGAAGTAAAGCTAACACCTGAAATATTGTCTTTATCTTCTAAAATACTCTTTCCTAGTGCATCTTCTTGTTCTTCTGATAGTTCTTCCGTAATAGCCAAAATCGTATTTGGTTTTATTTCTTCTTGATATAATTGTTCATATAAAGTAGGAGACATATAAATATAATGTAGTAAATAATTTTCCGTAATTGCTGTAACTTTTACTTCTACTGTGTCATCGTCTGTTTCTAAAACAATAGTATCTCCTTCTTTTATATCCAACAATTGAGCTAACTTTTCTGTAAGAATGACTCCTTCATCATTCAGTGTGTATGTTTCTTCGTTATGCTTTCTATTTCTTAATTGGATAAAGTCTTGTAATTGTTCTACTTGTTGTGGTACGATGAGTTGAATACTTTGATTATTATTATCTTTATCAATAGAAATAGAATGTATATTCACTAACATACTATTTTTTATTTCATTTCTATTTACTGTTTCTGTATAAGCCTCTTGTGTTTCATTTTGTGTTAATCCATCTTTCAAAGAAATCTCTAAATTATATTTGAAAATTTCGCCATATTGTGATGGTATCATGCTACTAATTGCATCTCTTAATCCGAAACCTGCAGTAATTAAAGAAGTACAACCAGCAATCCCTATAATTGTCATCAAGAATCTCTTTTTATAGCGGAAAATATTACGTACTGTTACTTTTTGGGTAAAATTCAATTTTGACCAAATAAATGGAATTTTTTCTAAAAATACTCTTTTGCCTGGTTTTGGTGCTTTTGGTCTCATTAAATTGGCTGGAGTAGATGCTAATGTTTTTGCACAAGAATAAATAGTTGCTCCTACCGTGCATATCATAGCCGCCAATAATCCCAAAGTAGCATATTCAGCATTAAATTCTAGAACAATTGGTGGTAAAGTATACATCATACGATACATATCAAAAATAATGCTTGGTAATAAGTAAAATCCTATTGTCATTCCTATAAAGCTTCCTAAAATAGTAGCTAAAAATGCATAAATCAAATATTTTGTAGCAATTTGTAATTTACTATAACCTAATCCCTTTAAAGTACCTATTTGTACTCTTTGTTCTTCTATCATTCTTGTCATGGTAGTTAAGCTAATTAACGCTGCTACTAAAAAGAATACTACTGGGAAGACTTGTGCTATGTTGGCGATTCTGTCAGTATCTTGTAAATAACTTACATATCCTGCATTTGCTTCTCTATCTAAAATGTACCAATCTGGCTTTTCTATTTCCTCTAAGTCTAATTTTGCTTGTTCTAATTCTTCCTCTGCGTCTGCAATTTGTTCTTCAGCTTCTTTTCTTGCCTCTTCTAAATCTTTTTCGCCTTGTGCAATTTCCGTTTCTGCATCTTCTAGTTCTTGCTCTGCTTGAGCAAATTCTCTATCTGCTGTAGCTTTTCCTTGCTCATAATTTTGAGTTTGTTCTTCCAATTCTTTGCTTGCTGATTCTAGTAAAGCTTCGTTTTCTTCTAATTCCTTTTTACCAGAATTGATTTCATTTTGAATGGTACTAATTGTGCTAGATAATTTACTTGGTTCAATTCCTTGTTTTTTTAGCTGTGTTTCAATTGCTTGGATAGTTGCCTGCAAAATATAATTTTGTTGTTGTAGCTGACTAATTTGCTCATTAATTGATGCAATTTCCTCTGCGTCTTCTGTTTCATCTAAACCTGCCAATTTGTCTTGCAATTCTTTTATTTTATTTTGACCATTTTGTAAATTTGTTTTAGCAGTATTGTACTGTGTTTGTGTCTGTTGTAATAACTCTAAATTTTCTTGTGCTTCTGCTAATTGTTCTTCTGCTTCTTGTTTTTCTTGTTCAAACAATTTTTGATTTGCTGCCAATTCTTCTTTTGCGGCATCTAATTGCTCTTTTGCATTTTCTAATTCACGATATGTAGAATTTTTTTCATTTTGGAGTTGTGTTTTTCCATCTTCTAATTCTTTTTTACCATCTTCTAATTCTTGCTCTGCTTTTTGTAGTTCTTCTTCCGCTTCTTTACTTTGCTTATCTAATTCTTTTTGTGCATCTTGTATTTTACTATTTGCTTCTTCATAAATCTCATCATATCGAGCCTGTCTTCTTTCTTCTGAAATAGCATCTATTCTATCTTTTACCTCTTGCACAACATCTTCATATTTTGACTGATAAGTTTTTAAATCTTTTGCACCTTCTACGGTAATATAAGCAACTGTACTTAAATCTGTATCAAAATTTTTATGAGGTATGTACATGTAGTAGTCAATTTTTCCTGACCCAAGTTCCGTGCTTCCTCTTTCCATATAAATGTATAATGGAGATTGAACAGTACCTACAATTGTTACTTCTTCTTGTTTTAATAGTTTTTTTGTCTCTCCATCATCATTTGTAATGTTTTCTACTTCTATTTGAATTTTATCACCTATTTGATGACCTGTACCCAATAGGAAATTTTCTTCTACTACACATTCTGTTTCATTTTCTGGCAACTTACCTTCTACCATTTTAATCTGATTGATATTTTCTGGTAAAGATTCTAATTTTACAACAAACTCTTCTTCTCCACTATTAACAATTACATCTGTCGAGTAACTCCCTTCTACTTGCTGCACTCCCTCTACTTTTTGTAGTTCCTCTAAATCTGTTTGTGTTAATCCAAGAGTAGACATCACTTGAATATCCATTACATTTTGGTCATCAAAATATTGGTCTAATGTTTCTTTCATATCTGGACTGGCAGCTTTAATTCCTGCAAAAAAGCCCACACCTAATAAAACGATTAATAACATAGAAATAAATCGTTTAAAGTTATGGGTTATTTCTTTTACCGTGTCTTTGAATAGAGCTTTTTTCATTTTGCTATTTTCTCCTTTTAGTGTCTTTCTCTTTTGTGTTATTTATTTTATGTAACTGATATATATGTATTTTTATTTAAGTCTTAAGGTGGGGTGTGTATTTAACATTAATAGCTACGAATAGTAAATATGTAATTACCACTCTATTTGTTCAATTGGAGTAGGATTTGGATTTAATTCAATATCACTCGCAGTTCCATTTTTAAAATGGATTACTCTATCTGCCATAGGAGTTAATGCTTGGTTATGTGTAATAATAATGACTGTCATTTTTTCTTTGCGACAAGTATCTTGCAATAATTGTAAAATTTGCTTTCCTGTTTTATAATCTAATGCTCCTGTTGGTTCATCACATAATAGCAACTTTGGATTTTTGGCAATTGCTCTTGCAATGGCAACCCTTTGTTGTTCCCCTCCTGATAGTTGAGAAGGAAAGTTTTTCATTCTATGTTCTAGTCCCACTTTTTTTAAAATAGTCTTTGGGTTTAAAGGATGTTTGCAAATTTGAGTAGCTAGCTCTACATTTTCTAGCGCTGTTAAATTTTGTACCAAATTATAAAATTGGAAAATGAAGCCAATATCTTCTCTTCTATATTTCACTAATTCTTTTCCTTTTAAAGCACTAATTTCTTTATTGTCTACCAAAACTTTTCCAGAAGTAGCAGTATCCATACCGCCTAGAATATTTAAAGCAGTAGTTTTTCCTGCCCCACTTGGTCCAACAATTACTGTTAGTTCTCCTTTTTCAATTTCAAAATTGGTTTTATCTAGGGCTTTAATAGAAACTTCACCCATTTGATACTTTTTCACCACATTTTTAAACTCTATATATGACATTTATTACACTTCTCCTTTAAGGAACTTTTCCTATCTTTGGTAATTATATTCTACTTCTTTTTATTTTTCAATTCCTTTCACAAAGAAAACACAATCATTTTTTTGATTGTCATATATTCTTTTATTAGTATGCAATATCATCTTTCGTTTTCACGCATAAATGCGACAAGATTAATAGGCTATATATTTCATATAGTTTCTTCAATTTTATGCTATTGAGTTTTTTATGGAAATTTTTTAGAATTAAAAATTATATTTGATTTAAAAAATCTTCTAGATTGATATCTGCCTGTTCTAAAATACTTTTTAGTGTTCCTTTTGCTACTTCATTATGCATTGGAATGATACAACTTCTATTCTCTTTATTTTTCATTTTTATGTGGCTACCTTTTTGAGATACTTTTGTAAACCCAAATCTATTTAAAGTTCTAATAATTTTATTTGGTGGTAATACTGGATATTTTGAACTCATATTACCACCTCCAAAGTTGTAATATAAGTTTCTTTTGCCTCAATTGGTTTTTCATTTTCATAATATAGTTCTAATGCTTCTTTTAAATTGGTCATTGCTTCTTCTATTGTTTTTCCTTGTGATGCTACATTATTATCAATGCATTTTGCGACATACCAATTCTCTTCTTTTTGTATAATTACATTACATTTTATGCTCATAATATTTTCTCCTTTCGTACCAATTTCTTTTTTATTTAATAATAAATATCCTACAGGACTTTATATGTTATACCATAAAGTTCTAGTTTATGTCAATCCTTTTAAATTACATTTTTTTACATTTCATAGATGCATTTTAAGTTTTTCCTAATTATTACTTTTAACTCTTTTCTTATCGTTATAATTTTTAGCTAACTTTTTATTCTTATCTAGTTTTTTTTATTTTTTTCTGTTATAATTTCTACTTAAGGAGTTGAAGAAAAATGATTTCAAAAAGTAAAATAATAGTAAGATATGCAGAAACAGATCAAATGGGAATTGTACACCATAGTGTTTACCCTATTTGGTTTGAACTTGCAAGAACAGATTTAGCAAAACAAGCTGGGTTTCCTTATTCTCAGATGGAAAAAGAAGGAGTGATGACTCCCCTTGTAGAGCTTCATTGTAAATATAGAAAACCTGCTCATTATGAAGATGAGCTAATTGTTACTGCTACTATTAGTAAATTATCAGCTGTAAAAGTAGAATTTTATTATGAAGTTTTTCATCCTGGAGATGACAAGCCAATTTGTACTGGAACAACTGTACATGCTTTGGTAAGCAGTAAAGATTTTCATATTGTAAATGTAAAAAAGGACTTTCCAAATATTTATTTTGCAATGGAGAATATGATGGATAAAAAAGATTGATATTTTATCAAAAAGGAACACAAAATTGATAATAATAAGGAGGATATTGAAATGGCAATTATAGAGAAGAAATATACAATAGGAGTACATCATGTTGGAGTTTTTGGGCTTATTACTAATAGTGGTATTTTAAATTTATTTGAAGATATTGCATGCTCTCATTCAGATATAGCCGGTTATGGGTTAATGCAAATCCCAGAAACACACCTATCCTGGGTATTGTTAAACTGGAAAGTATCTGTATTAAAAAGAGTAAAATATGGCACCCAAGTTACTTTAAAAACATGGGCAAGATGTGCTAATAGTTTTTTTACCTTGCGTGATTTTGAAATGTATGATGATGAAAATAATCTTGTTTGTATTGCCAGTACAAAATGGACTTTAATTGATATTGATAAAGGTGGTATGACACGTATTCCAGCAGAAGTAATTGGTTGCTATGAACCACAAGATGATAAAAGTGTTTTTGGTGAAAATGATATTAAAAAAATAAAAGAACCAGAATTGCCTGAGACACCTAATTTTGTTTTTCAAGTGCAACGAAGAGATATTGATGTAAATGGGCACATGCATAATTTATATTATTTAGATTATGCTTATGAAGCATTACCTCAAAATGTGTATGAAAAACCTGAAATCAATCGTTTTGAAATTATGTATAAATCAGGTGCCAAACTAGGAAATTCTGTTGCCTGTTATTATGTAGAACAGGAAAACAGCCATTATGTTGTAATGAAAAATCCTGAAACTAACGTGCTACATGCAATAGTGAAACTAATTACCGATATGCCCTTGGTGTAAAGATTCTCACATAGTATGGTTGAATGTGTGATAAAATATCTGATACCCAAATGATACTACCGTCTTTACTTGTTACTTTTATATTTGGAAATGTCTTTAACATGATTTCATCTGAAAAGAAAGTATCTACAATTTCTTTTACAGTTGGATTTTCATATAATTTAGTATATTCTTCTAAAAAGATATCCACATTTTCTAATTCTAAATCATAATTATTTACTAATCTTGTAAAAAACATTTTTAGTGCAAAACCTGTAATAAGGCAATCTAATATCAAAAATACAATAAAAGCTGCTACAATAATCTTTAAAGTTTTTGTTGAAAACTTGTCCAATAGTTTATCTACTTTTGGGTGAAGATGTGACATTAAATAAATAGCTAATATTCCCCAAAATAGTGAAAACCACACACAAATTCTACCATTCAAATTAAATGGTACATTGGAATAATCCCACCATTTAATTTGAAAAATCATCTCACCAATCCAGCTAATTACATATTCTACAATAGACCCTATTAAGAATCCTCCAAAAAACAAGGTGTAGTTGTTCTTTTTAAAGCGCTGTAAGCCTATAATCATTACTACTGCGCCTAATCCATAAATTCCACAAAAAGGTCCATACATAAAGCTCTTTCTGCTTTCTAATACGCCTTTTGTTAATAGTCCAAATAAAGTTTCAATAATAAATCCAACAACACTATAAATAATAAAATAGGCTAATAGTCTTACAATAGTAAAGCCCGCTATTGTAAATGGCTTTTTGTTCTTTTTGGAGTTTCGTTTTTCTTGTGGTTTTTCTGTTGTAGCTATTTCATCTTTGTTTTGTCCTTTATTTTTAACTTTATCTTCTTTTTCTTCTACTTCTATTTTTTCTTTTGTAAGTACGTTTTTTTCTTCTTTTCCCATTTGCCTCTCCAATAACTCGTCTATATTTTTTAGCATTCGTTTCCTACTATTTTAGAGTAGTCTACATTCTATCAGGCATTTGAATACCTAATAATCCAGCACCTATTTTTAATACTAAGCCTGTTGCATAAGTTAAATATAATCTTGCATCTTGTACTTCTTTTACTTCACCAATAATTTTATTTTCATTATAAAAACTGCTAAAAGCTTGTGCTAAATTAATTAGATATCTTGCAATAATATATGGCTCATATTTTTGAGCTGATTGTTTCAAAATATCTTCAAAATTGTAAATTAGTTTGATAATTTTTAAAGAGAAATCATCTTCTAATTTTGAAAAATCAACTTGTTCTATTGTTGGAATATAACCTGCCTTTTCTAGTAGACTTTTGGTTCTTACATAAATATATTGCATATATGGTCCTGTTTCTCCATTAAAGTTTAACATTGTATCCCAATCAAAAATTTCATCTTTAATTCTGCTGTTATATAAATCATTAAAGATAACTGCTCCAATTCCTATTTTTTTGGCAATTTCTTCTTTATTTTCTAGATTTGGATTTTTTTCATCCATAATTGCTTCCACTCTATGAATTGCTTCATTTAGCAAATCTTCTAATTTAATCACATTTCCTTCTCTTGTTGACATTTTTCCATCTTTTAATTGCACCATGCCAAAAGGTACATGTACTAAATTTTGAGCATATTTTTCGTCCATATCTAAAAATTTTGCCACTTCAAATACTTGTTTAAAATGCAAAATTTGTTCATAAGAAGTCACATAAATTGCTTTGTCAAAGTCATAATTTCTTGCACGGTAAAGAATTGCAGCTAAATCACGTGTTGCATAAGTAGTTGAACCATTTGTCTTTTCAATAATACAAGGTGGCATATTTTTATCTGATAAATCTACTACCATAGCTCCTTCTGATGGCATTAATAGATTTTTCTTTTTTAACATTTCAATAACTTCTGGCATTTTATCGGAGTAAAAAGCTTCTCCATTCCAAGAATCAAATTGTACTTGTAGTAAATCATATACTTTTTGAAATTCTTTTAAGCTTAAATCTCTAAACTTTTGCCAAACTTCCACACAATATGGATCTTTATCTTCCAACTTTTTAAAATTATTTCTGCATTCTTCTAAAACACTTTCATCTTCCTTACAAAGGTTATTAATTCTTACATAAATTTTGGTTAATTCATCAATTGGATTCTCATCAACATGATATTCATTTCCCCATCTTTTATATCCTTCAATTAACTTTCCGAATTGCGTTCCATAATCTCCTAAATGATTAATACCAATACAATGATACCCTAAATGTTGATAAGTCTTATAAATTGCTCCTCCAATAACAGTAGAACGCAAATGCCCGATATGGAATGGTTTGGCAATATTAGGAGCAGAATAGTCAACAACAATATTTTTTCCATTTCCTATTGTACTTTTTCCATAATCTTCTTTTTTATTAGCAATTTCTTGTAATACGTTTTGTATATAAGCTTTAGGAGGAATATAGAAATTGAGATAACCATTCACTACTTCTATTTTTTCAATTATTTCTTGATCTACTTCTATTTTTTCTTTGATTTCTTCTGCAATCATTTGAGGCGCTTTTTTCAATTCTTTTGCCAATCTAAAGCAAGGAAATGAAAAATCCCCCATTTTTTCATCTGCTGGTATTTCTATATATTCTTCTATTGTTTCTTTTGGTAACTGTATTGTTTTACTTATTTTCTCTGCTATATTTTGTTTAAAGTCAACCATGTTTATTTCATTCCCTTCTTTTTTATTTTTCTCATTATTTTTATTATTATCATTCACTGTATTTTTATGAAATAACTAATACAATTTTTTAATTGTTTCAGATTATTTACATAATATTGATTATATTGTTTTAATCCTTG
The DNA here is from genome assembly GCA_944390505.1 of uncultured Clostridia bacterium. Lineage (GTDB taxonomy): Bacteria > Bacillota > Clostridia > TANB77 > CAG-508 > CAG-273. The sequence goes on from CALXQF010000015.1 coordinate 9,536, forward strand.
TATTCTTTTGTATAACTTAATCTCCTAAATTAATTCCAATATGTCTTGCTGTTTTTACAAGGTCATCATCCATTGTTACTTTACGAATATTGCTTTCTGGCGTGTTGCCTGAAACAGCCCCTATTTCTTTATTATTTCCTACTACCAACTCTAATGGCACATAATCTAGTTTTCCATTTTTGATGACTGCTAATACATTAAACTTTCCTTCTAAAGCTAATTCCATTGCTTTTGCTCCATATTTTGTAGAAAGTACTCTGTCAAAAGCTGTAGGTGAGCCACCTCTTTGCATATAACCAAGAACGGTGCATCTTGCTTCTAAGCCAGTTAACTCTTGTAATTGCTGAGCTACTTTTTCCCCTGCTCCTCCCAGCTTATTATTGTCTACACCTTTTCCTCTATTTCTTACTGCTTTTATACTAATGTCTCCACCTATTGGTTTTGCACCTTCTGCTACCACAACAATGCTAAATTCTTTTCCACGTTTTTTTCGATTAAGCACTTTTTGTGCCGCTTTGTTGATGTCATATGGAATCTCTGGAATCAATGCAACGTCTGCACCACCTGCAATGGCAGACTCTAGTGCAATCCAGCCTGCATATCTTCCCATTACTTCTAATACCATAATTCTATGATGAGTTTCCCCAGTTGTATGAAGCCTATCTAATGCTTCTGCAGCAACAGACACAGCAGTGTTGTATCCAAAAGTAATTTCTGTACATGCAACATCATTATCAATTGTTTTTGGGACACCAATGACATTAATCCCTTTTAAAGATAAATCTCTTGCTGATTTTTGAGTACCATCTCCTCCAAGGGTAAATAAGCAATCAATACCATCATTTTTGATATTTTCTACACAAATATCTGATAAATCTTTATACACTGTTTCTCCATTTTCTTCTACTGGATAGCAAAATACATTTGCATTGGTTGAAGAACCTATAATCGACCCGCCTTTTGGCAAAATGCCAATAGCATTTCCTGTACTACTAGTACATAAACGTACATAATTGTTTTCAAGTAATCCTCTATATCCATCAATAAATCCATAACATTCTACATCGTTATTTTCAGCAGTTTTAATAATTGCACGTATTACTGCATTAAACCCTGAAACATCTCCACCATTTGCTAAAATAGCTACTTTTCTTACCATACTTTTTTCATCCTTTCGTGTGTTTGCAAACAAATTTGCAATATTTGCTATTATTATATCAAGAAATCAAAAAATTACAACTAAATTGTTGTAATTTTTTTCATTCCCCAATAAAATAGTACTAAAGGTGACTGTCCCAATGGTTCACTATTTAATGTTTGTTTAAATTGACTCCTATAATTCCACCTAGCATTCCTGTTATTAAACCAACAATAAGCATAACAAAAGAATTTATTGTAAGTGAAAATCCAACTAAGCATAAGCTAGAAATTAAGTATAGTAACAGGACATAAATTAGACCAACTAAACCTCCATTAACAATTCCATTCTTTTTAATTTTTCTTGCACAAATGGTGCTTCCTATTAAAATACTAATTCCTACAATTGTCATTACTACAGGTATCATAGTATCTTCTGAAATATTGGTATAGGTTAATAATACAGCAAAAATCAATAATAAAATGAGTGAAAGTGAAATGGCTAAAACTACACCTTTCACAATCCTCATTATATTAGCTGGAAGTTCTCCTTCCTGTGGTATTAAATTTGACTTTAAAGCATTGTCCTTTTCCAATTTTTTTCCTCCTTTTTACTCTTTTGTTTTATTGTATGTTATCAGGAGGATTTTCAGAACCAAGAAATATTATGTGTTTTGCGAATCTGTTGCTGTTGCTGAATTAGTTGTTACATTTGTTCGTACTGTATTGGCATTTGTTTGAGTTGTGTTATTAGTTCCATTCATTTGGCCATCACCAATTGTATTACTATCATTGATATTATTAGTTATATTTACTTGTATATCATTTGTATTACCAGTATTTGTATTTTCTACATTATTTTGGTTTATATTATTAGCAGTATTCTGGTTCTCATTATTTTGTATTTGATTGTTATTTTCCGCCTCATCATTAGTTTGTCCAGCATTTTCTACATAGAGTTCAATATAGCTTATTACATTAATTCTTTGCTCGTTATAAATCATTTCATAAGTTTCTTGTCCAGCATTTGTTACTAAATAAATAGAAGTAAGTACACTAGGTAATAATTCATTTCCCTGGCTGTCAATTAGTCCATAATAGCCTCCCTCCTGCACTACAATTCCCTCATATTGTTGTACAAGTAGTAATGAATTTGGTGTTCCATTTACATTCGTTGTTTCAAATCTAGTACATCCAAAAGCAGTATATCCTTTATCAGTAAGTCTGTTTCCTGTTTTATCATATAGGTCCCATGTATTATTTCTTCTTACAGGAATACAGTTGTCATATAAAAGGTATTGATTTTTTACATTATTTTTTTCAAATTGTGTACCGTCAATTCCTATTTGGTCATATTCTAAATAAATAATGATACTTCCGTTTTCATTAACAACGCCTTGTTTTCCATTATTGGTTGCTAAATATAATCCATTATCTTTATCTATTTGTTTAATATCGTCATATTCCGGTCTAATTTTGGTAGTAGAATCATAGGACATAATTCCCATTTTATTTTCTAGTGTTGTTACAACAAAATCTCTTGTACTTTCTATAAACTTAATATTTGCATAGCGGATTCCTAAAATTTCATTTCCATCTAGTCCATAAACACCATAATGTCCATCTTCGTTTTTCACAATAATCATGTTATATAACAAAGCTTTTTGATTACTAAAGCTTGAATTTCCATCTGATATCCCTGCATTTTGAAACTGTGCTGTATAATAAGTTACTAAATATGGTAAAGTAAAAATAGTAATTTGATTATTTTGTGTATCATATGCCATTGAAAGATTAAATGCAATTCTTGCACCTTCTATGGTAGTACATAATTGATTATTTATCATGACCACAGGTTCTTCTATTTCATAATATTCATAATCATTGTTTCCATCTAATACAATTTTATAAATAGTATTAGAATCTAAACTAAAAGATGCTACTTCATTGGCATTTTCTACATAACATTTTGTTGTGTCTTCTTCATATTGTTTGTAATCTCCATTTGCAGATTCATATCCCACATATTGTGCAAATGCTCTAATAGGTACATAAACTTTTCCATCTTGAATGATTAAAACATCTTTTAATGCATTATTAGCTTGTCCATCCAAACTAATTTTTAATTGTGTTGATTGGATGTAATACATCAGTGCAATTAGTACAATTACAAGAATTAATAAAAGAACTAAAATAACGCCAACCACTTTCATCATCTTTTTAGCTTTTAGTTGTTCATCAGTCTGCTGATAATTATTTCCCCCTAAAAAATCATTCATAACTCTACTCTCCATTTCATTTGTTAAATTTATAGTTTTATTATTAATTGTTCATATACTGTCATTTCACATTTTTAGTAATTAATCATCATTTGGCTATAAAATATTTTAATCTGTATAGCCATATTTTTTATAAAATTCGTTCTTAAAGTTTAATAAATTATCATGTTCTATTTCTATTCTAACCTTTTCCATCAATTTCGTCAAGAACCTTAAGTTATGAATTGATAATAATCTTACTCCTAAAATTTCATTTGCTTTTATTAAATGCCTAATATATGCCCTTGTGTAATTTTTGCAAGTATAGCAATCACATTCTTCGTCTAATGGTCCCCAGTCTCTTTCATATGTTGCATTTCTTACTACTACTTTTCCATTCCATGTCATAGCAGTTCCATTTCTTGCAATTCTAGTAGGAAGTACACAATCGCACATATCAATTCCGGCTAAAGCCGCTTCTATTAAATAGTCTGGGGTTCCTACTCCCATTAAGTATCTAGGTTTGTTTTCTGGCATTAATGGAGTAGTATAGTATAGCATTCTTAAAAATTCTTCTTTTGGTTCACCTACACTAATACCACCTATTGCATAACCTGGAAAATCTAGTTCTATTAGATCTTTTGCTGATTTTTCTCTTAAATCTTCATAAAATCCACCTTGAATAATGCCAAATAATGCTTGTTTTTCTATGTTTTTATGGGCTTCTTTACAACGTTTTGCCCATCTAGTAGTTCTTTCCATGGAGTTTTTAGTATACTCGTATTCTTCTGGGTATTTTACACATTCATCAAAAGACATAATAATATCTGCACCTAAGGCCTCTTCTATTTCCATCACTTTTTCTGGTGAAAAGAAATGCTTACTGCCATCTAAGTGAGACTTAAATTTTACTCCCTCTTCTGTAATAGTTCTTAAATCGCTTAAACTAAACACTTGGAAGCCACCACAATCTGTTAAAATTGGCTTGTCCCATCTCATAAATTCATGAAGCCCGCCTGCTTCTTTTACAATTTCATGACCTGGTCTTAAATACAAATGATAGGTGTTTGATAAAATAATTTGCGCACCAATTTCTTTTAATTCTTCTGGTGTCATTGATTTTACTGTTGCTTGTGTACCTACTGGCATAAATACTGGTGTTTGGATATCTCCATGTGGTGTATGTACTATTCCTCTTCTTGCTCCTGCATTTTTGTCAATATGTAATAATTCATATGTTACTGCTGGTTTAGTCATTTTTTGTCTCCTTTTTCCTATATTGTTCCTTTTCTACTTTTTCCATTATGCCATAATTTTGATGTTTTTTCAATAGATTATTGATTATATTTTTATGGTGTAAATCTCAATATTTTTTACCACTTACATATCATTGAATATGCCTACATAGATTATTGATAATCGAATGTCTGTTACACTAAAAATATAGAAGATAGATGTTTTTCTATCTTCTATGTTATAAATAAGATGTGTTGCAGTTGTCCAATGTTGTGAACTTGTTATCTAATTTATTAATTTTTATAAATTGTTTTCTTTAGGAGTGGTTGTATTTGTGCCACAGCCAGTAAACATATTATCCTTATTTTCAACATTTAATATATTCCAACTATCTCCTACATAGATGGTAGCCAAATTGGTGCAATTAGCGAACATATTTTCCATATTTATTACATTTTCCGTCTCAAAGCTACTTAAGTCTAAACTCGTTAAGCTCCTACAGCCATCAAACATCCATCCCATGTTTGTTACATTGCTTGTATTAAAGCTACTTAAGTCCAAACTACTTAAACTACTACATCTGTAAAACATTATAGACATGTCGGTTACTTCGCTCGTATCTAATCTTTCTATGTTTTCAAATTCAGTTAAATTTTCACAACTATGAAACCAATTAGCCGTTGATAATGGTACTATTTCATCTATAATACTTACTGTTGTTATTGATGTTCTATCATTAAACCACGGCGTATCGCTTACGGAATTGCTATCTTCATCTGTCAAATTAGTATATTCTTGTCCTTTTATGTTTCCATATTCTTTTAATACGTTTTTTCCTTCTATTGGTTCATTTTTAGTACCAAAGCTTAATGTTCCATCATCATATAAAAACACATAAATATCAGTTGCTCTTGGATTTTCTCCCATTATTTCCATTAATTCACTTGTTAAATCATTAATTTGTGTTAGTTCATCGTTAATAGCTTCATTCATCTTATTACCGGCATCTTGTGCTTTCTTTATAATTCCATTGTCACTAAACAAAGTATTAATAGTAACACCTGCTAAAATTAATAAAATTACTATTGTAATAACAAGTGCAATAAGAGTAATACCTCTTTTACCATATTTTAATTTTTCTTTTAATTTCTTCATGATTAAATACCTTCCTTTCATTTTTTCTTTTGATTTTCTAAAAAAATATTATCATATTATAATTTATATAGTTTGGCGAGTTGAAGTAGTTTCATTATAACATATCAAAATTTTCAATGCAACAAATTAGTTCGATAAATTGAAAATATTTTATATTTTTTCAATTTGCCAAAGTAGTGCATAATTGCATTTATATATAATTTTATTGATTTTTAAGCTTTTAAAGGAGGATTACTAAAAATGAAATTATCAGATGCAATTAGAAAAAGAATTAAATTTTATTTAAAAGAAAAGAATATGAATGTATGGAAGTTATGTAAGATGTCTGGAATTCCTTGTTCTACTATTTCAACTTTCATGAGTGCTAAAACAGAGTTAATAAAATTGGATACCTTATTACATATTTGTGAAGGATTTGGAATTACTTTAGGAGAATTTTTTACAGATTCAACATTTGATACGGCAGAGCAAGATTAATAATAAAAATACGATACTATTTAATAATGAATTTATTATTAAATAGTATCGTATTTTTATAACTTGTGCAATTTTTTCAATATCTTTTTATATTCTTTTCAAATTTAAAATTGTGCGTGCAAAATCTAATAAATCATCTAAATGGTTTTCTATTACGTCTTTTAAAATTGCTTCATCTATTTTTTTATAATCATGTACTGCAATATTTCTAAAACCTATCATTTTTTTCATATTATCAGCCATTGGCTTTGTAATTAAGCCATTTTTTTGTAGTAGTTCAAAGGCTTCTCTTTTTTCTTGTGGCACTCCTAATTTTCTACAAGAAACAATATACATAGCAATATCAGTTACTAATTCGCAACTTCTTTGCAAGTTCAGTACAATACTATCTAGCCTTCTATAATCATTTAAATTTTCTGGATTGTCTTCATATTCTTCATTAATTCTTTTGATGCATCTTTCTATGCTTTCAAACTTATTTAAAATAACTGCTTCATTTTCCATATATTGTCCCTCCCTTTTTAATGTTTTCAATGATTGTTTTTCTACTTTCATTTAATTCTAAATATTCACGGAACATGTCCAATTTATATAAATCAAATTGAAAACTGTCTTTGAAATATAATACTTTTCCATTCATTAATATTTCATATCGAAAACTATCAGAAATGGTATTTAAATCAATTAAATCAACATCTTTTTTTAATATTTGTTCTAATTTTTCTGTCATCTCAAAAAGTTGTTTTTTAGTTATGTTTTCATTGCTTTTTATAGCAATATCAACATCGCTATCTTTTCTCTGGTCTCCACGTGCATAACTACCAAATAGAATAATAGCGTCACAATTAAATTGTTCCTTTAATATATGAATTATTTCTTGAAAATCCATTTTTATTCCCTCTATTTTTAAATTTTAGGACTGAAGGGGACTGTCCCCAATGGTCCTATTTAATAAACATTGCATCACCAAAACTGAAAAAGCGATACTTTTCTTTTA
>CALXQF010000016.1 GCA_944390505.1 uncultured Clostridia bacterium
ATTAATAAAATCATTAAAATAAATATTAAATATATTATATGTAATTTTTTCATTGTTTCCTCCTATGAAAAAGATATATTATAATTCTATTTTTATTTTTCCAATTAAATGTCTTTGTATTGCCAATAAATCTGCTGAATCAATAAGCCCATTTTGAGTTGAATCTGCTGCTTCTAAATATGAATCTTCTGTAAGTTTAATTTTTCCAATTAAATGTCTCTGTATCTCCAATAGGTCTGCTGAATCAACAATTCCGTTCCCAGTGGCATCTCCCAACACAATAATGGTATATGTCTTTCCGCCTGTTGTAATAGTGTTTCCTGTAGACACTTTATCAGAAACTTCAACTGTTGCCTCTCCTTTTTTTAATGCTGCATCGGTCAATACTTTCTTGATGTTTGTCAAAGTCATATCTGGTTCACATAGTAGGTTAGTGCCACTCGACTGAAATCCATCTCCTTGAATTTCTGGTTTTTCATCGTCAGGTTTATCATCATTATTATTCTCATTGCCACTATCAGTGTCTAATGGTTCTATCCATGCCTTTTTCGTATCAGGATCCTCTCTTACTACATATCCTACTACTCCACTAGACGTCGTTACTTTATCCCATATATATTTACTGTCTGAACTTGCTACATCTTTTTGTGTTCTTGTTAAGATTGTGCCTTGTGCTACTGCTTTTAAAACAGCTGATGATGTGCTAGGTTCTCTTCTAATATTTAGTCCGTCGCTACAAACCACCTTTACTTTTTCTGCTTGGCTTGTTTCTTCATCGTACGGCTCTATGTAACCTGTACCAACATACCCATAAGTCCCATCAGATAACTTTACACGATACCACGCCTCTCCATCTACGTTTTCATATTTTCCTTTTTCTACTACTGTTACAATTTGTCCTGGTGAAAGCAATTTTATAATTGTTGTTGAAATGTTTCCTTTTGTTCCTGGTCCGTTTCTAAAATTAGTATAATCTGTAACAATATATTTTTCATTGCTATTGCTTTGTAATGAAATTTGTGTTAAATATTCTCTTGAAACATAACCTTTTTTTCCATCGTTTAGCACTACTTTGTCCCAGTATCTACCATTGCTATCTTTTTTATTGTCCAATTCAATTCTTAATAATTTAGCTCCTTTATTTAATGTTGTAATAACACTGTAGTTTGTTCCCTTTCCACTTCTAACACGCACTGTGTTTTCGGTAATTTGTACATCTTGTGTTACAATTGTTTCCATACCTGGCATTGCTGCTTTTTCTGTTGGCATATCATCATATACTGGTATTTTAAATTTTATTTTTGATTCTTTATTTAGTAAGCCTAAATCTCTATATGCTTCTCTAATTTCTTCGCCTTCATTTTTAGATGCTGCTACATTTTGCATATATTGCCATGCATAATATCCTCCATCTGCAATAACATCAAATTTTTGAAAATATAATGTATCTTGTCCATCTTCTATATAATCACTTGCTATTAAAGCAGCTCCACCTTTGATTGCTTTTTCCGGGTCTGTCCAATTATATTGTTCTTTTGCTGCCCATTTTAGCCCATTTTCAATAACTTCTGCATCTGTACCTCCACCAAAAGCTCCATAGTTAAAGTAATTATAATAACCTTTATATTTTCCTCCTGCTCCTGTCCATGTTCCTGTAATCATTGCGCTTCCGGTTGTTCCTTGCTCTTGGCGTATTCTAGAAGCCAAATGGTATGGACTTACATTATATTGTTTTGCTGCTTCCATAATAACATCTATGTAAGTTTTATTAATTGTTTTTGTATTTCCATTTTTATCTTTATAAGTAATTTTTCCTTGCATATAATCACAGTCTGCAAGAATTGTTTCTACACCTTCTCTTGTTTGAATATCTGGGTCATAAGTTAATTGTTCAAACTGAAATATATAATCTTCATTTAAAGAATTACGCGGATCCATATAATATGCTACTGCTGCTGAAGAAGCACAAACCCATCCGGCACCTCCTTTGCCGCAAGAGCATTTCCAAGCACTACCACTACTAGATGATACTTGATTTAAATTATGATGTGCTGTTGATTCTCCAATAACTGCTTCTTGCCAAGTCAGTCCTGTATCATAAAGTTCAAACTCCCAATTAGGGTGAGCCTCTTGTAATTCTTTTAATAATTCTTCATATCCTGGGTAATTTTTAAAACTACTGCTATAAGATGCATTTGTCTCTTTTTCTAAAAAAATAATCAATAAACTTGATAATAGAAGTATTATCATTAATAAACAAATCTGTTTCTTCATGTTTTCCTTTAAAATGCTTTTGGATAACATTTTTTCCTCCTAAATCTCTAAAAAATTATCTTTTGACATCTATTTTTTTACTTACCGTTATTTTTCCATTCGTGACATTTTTATACAAAACAAGTATAACATTCTTCCTATTTTCCGTCAATTGAAAATGAAAAAAATGTGAATTTTGTCAAAATTTTCACACAAAATTCACACATATTTTCTTATTCATGTTCTTAATTTAACATACTAGTATTTACAAAAATTGCTAATTTTATTTACTGATTAAGTATATTTTCAATTTCATTTATTTGTTACAATCTAAGTATATTATTTATCTGTTACAGCAACATCCAAAATTGGTAAATAGTAATAAAAATACAATAATAAAGAATAAGATTGTATTATCATTACCGCATCCACAGCCGCCAAATAAATTATTGAAAAGTCCTCCTTGATTGCATCCGCAATTGTTTGAACAACCACAATCTCTTACATCTTCTGACATTTTTCTTCCTCCTTTTTCTTTTATATAATATTAGTATGCAAATTTTTAAAAATATGTTACAATATGAATAAAGTAAAAAATATGGGTTAAGTTTTTAATTATCGCCTTTCTTATAATTTTAAGGTTTATGGGTAGCCTTTTAAAAACCTAAATATGATATAAGGAGTGTGGGTATTTCAGAATAATAAAGCTTAAGAAGTTTATTTTTTTGTATCATCATCTTATTCTGGGAAACCCTTAATATTTTTATGCCTGAAGTAGAACTTTTGTCACCTGTAGGTGATTGGGATTGTTTAAAAGCTGCCGTTCAAAATGGGGCTGATAGTGTTTATTTTGGTGTTGAACAGTTTAATGCTCGAATCTTTGCTGCTAATTTTAGCACAGAAGATATGAAAAAAGCGATTGAATATTGCAAAATTAGAAATGTAAAAACACATTTAACATTAAATACTTTAATTAAAGATTCTGAATTTGAAGATGCAGTATATTTGGCAAAACAAGCTTATGAGGCAGGAATTGATGCTATTATTGTTCAAGATTTTGGATTAGCCAAATTTTTGATTAAAAATTTTCCAGATTTGCCGATTCATGCAAGCACTCAAATGACAATTCACAATTTGCAAGGTATACTTGAATTAGAAAAATTAGGGTTTCAAAGAGTTGTGCTTTCTCGTGAACTACCTATTCACGAAATTGAATATATTTGTAGTCATTCCAAAATAGAAATTGAAACTTTTATTCATGGTGCTTTATGTATTTGCTATTCTGGGCAATGCCTATTTTCTAGTGTTGTGGGTTCTCGTTCTGCTAACCGTGGTAAATGTGCTGGACCTTGTAGGTTGCCTTATGAATTATTAGCAAAAGAGAATGACTCTGGTGCTACACATGTACTAGATAAAGGCTATTTATTAAGTCCAAAAGATTTATGCGGAATTGCTTATTTGCCTCGTTTAATCAAAGCTGGAGTAAAATGTTTTAAAATAGAAGGACGTATGAAAAGCCCTGAATATGTTGCTACTGTTACTAGAATTTATAGGAAATATATTGATATGGTATTAAATGACCAAGAGTTTTTAATTGATGAAAAAGATATTAATGACTTAATGCAAGTGTTTAATCGTGGTGGTTTTTCTAGTGGTCATCTTGATAGTAAACCAAATAGAGCTCTTATCTTCCCTGAAAAGCCAAATAACATTGGTATTTATCTTGGCAAAATCAAAAAATATAATCCTAGTAAAGGATATATTACGCTGCAATTAGAAGAACCTTTAGAAATTGGAGATTACATCAGTGTAACAAGAGAAGAAACCAAATATTTAGTCTCTGAATTAATGATAAAAGGAAAAAATACCAAAACAGCTAATCCCGGTGATGAAATCACTATCGGTCGTATGAAAGGAAATATCGCAGTAGGAGATAAAATTTATCGCATTACTAGTAAAACGTTAACTCATTTTGCACATAGTACTTATCAAAATTGTGAAAATAAAAAAATTCCATTGAATTGTAATGTAACCATTCGCAAAGATGAACCTTTAAGAATAGAAGTTTTTTCCACTAATTCTATTCCTTCTTCTAGCATTTATCATAATGTTCATGTGGAAGTCACATCTACTACAACACCAATTAAAGCTTTAAAAACTCCTATTAGTGTGGAAAGGATTATAGAGCAAATTTCAAAAACAAATGATACTCCTTATATTTTTGAAAATGTCACCGTTCTACTAGATGATGGGCTATACTTACCTAGTATTAGTGCTTTAAATGAACTCCGAAGAACTGCTATTCAGAAATTAGAAGAGTTGATTATTCAAAAAAGTAAAAGACCTCCTATCTCGCTTCCAGTTAATCAAGAAGAAACCATTACCTATATTCCTCCATTAAAAAATCCAAAAGTTGCTTTATCTTTAAGACAATTACATGGGGAATATGATTATACAAAGTTAGAAAAAGAAAAAATAGATAAAATCTACCTTGCTTTAAAATTGTTTTTAGATAAAAAATATATGAACATTATTGATTACCTTTCAGAGAATTATCCACTCTATGTTTACTTGCCAACCATTATTAAAGCAAATTACAAAAATATCATTTTAAATTCTTTAGATAATATCACATCTCGATTTGATATTAAAGGATTTGTAGTTTCTAATATTGCAGACTTACAATTTTTAGAAAAATATCGTGGTAATTATGACTTTGTTGGAAATTATTCTTTGAATGTATTTAATAATCATACAATGGAAGAATACAAAAAATTGGGAATGAATAGAATTACTTTATCAAGAGAACTAAATGAAGAAGGTTTAAATGAAATTTTAAAATCTTCTGATTTAGATACAGAACTAATTGTTTATGGCAATCTGCCTATTATGGCTACTAATTACTGCCTTTTAGGTAAAACTAACCTGTGTTATCCAGACTGTGGTGCAAATTGTCAAAAAAATAATACCTACTATTTAAAAGACAGGTTTGGCTATCAATTTAGGGTAATTCCTGATAGCATTCAGACTGTTACTCTTATTTGTAATAGCAAAACACTTTCTATTTCTTCTAAAAATGTGCCAGCTACTTGTGTTCGTGTGGATATGATAGATGAAACAATTGAAGAAATCAATCACATTGTAGATAAAGCTTTTCATAGGGAAAAGTTAGAAGGACAGCAATATACAAACGGGAATTTTTATAGAGAAGTATAGCAAAAGGGAACAACACTTGTGTTCCCTTTTTAGTTTAGTTAATAATCATCTCTTATGTCTAAAGCAAAATCATTTTGATAAATATTTACTCCCCATGTTCCCATTTTGTTACTCCTTTTATTTATATTTTTACTGCTGTTCCATCTACATACAATATATAGTTTTCTGGATATTCATTTATGATACCTACCCAATCAGCATAATAAACTCCATTATATTCATAATTTTTACTTTCAAAATGCGTGTTATTATTATCAGAAACTGATTTTACTAGTTGTTCTTTTTTTAGTGCTCCACTTGTAATAATCATGATATTTCTATTACCTTCAGGATAACTATTAATTGAATATGTAAAAGTTATTTTGCTTTTGTTTGAATATTCAAATTTTCTTAAAGATGTTTTCCATCCTCTATCATCTTTTACCAAATGTTTACTTCTTATATTGCCTTCTTTATTTTCAAATATTACTAATGAAATATCATCTAGTTCGATTTTTTGGATTATCTTTTCTACTTTAGCTGTATAATCAAATTTTAGTGCTTCTTCTGGAGTTTCAAATCGGAATAACCATTGTTCAAAGGGCACAACAAGCAGAGCAATGATTAATATAAATATACCAATTAGAATAATAAGTATTTTTCTTTTTTTAGTCATATAATTTTAATAATTTAATTTTAAAAAAATTAATTAAATTATTTCTCCTTTCTCTTTTTAGTCTAATTAAGAGAATATGATATTATGCTTACAGTAGCTGGAATTATCTTCCCATGTGATGGCATTTCCGTTTTGGTCTGTTATTTTAATAATTGTTCCCCAGCTATCATATTGATATTTTATCACTTCATTAAGGTTTTCGTCTAGTATTCCTATAATATCTCCTTGTAAATTTTTCTTATAGTAATATTGTATATTATTATAAACAAGTCCTATTAAACTTTCCACTTCATTATAAATATAGTAAATTGTGTTATTTTTGTGCAAATACATTCATTGGTGCAAAACAAAAGACCATTACAATTACACACAGTAATGCAATGGTCTTTTGCCATAAACTTCTTTTACGTATTCCGCTCTTTCATCATAAAAAATCCCCCTTTATTTTTTATTTTGAAGTAAAATACATAATGTGACTTTTTTAGACAATTTGATTATATAGTTAAATATACATGATGTCAAGAAAAATCGGTCGACAAAAATCGACATATGAAATGTCGATTTTCTTAAAAAGTATGATTTTCAACATCTCCAATTTAATGTCTTGCCGTTAATTGTATCAGTAAATCTCTATTATCGTCATCAGCTGCTTTATTTTTTCGAATTGCTCCACATTTTTGGCAACGATAAATAATCACATAGCCCTTTTTACTATCTAATTCTACACTAATTGGCTCCAATAATCCATGGCAAGTTTCTTCTCTATCGCCTGGATAAATATCTACATGCTTAGAATATAAACAATGATTGCAATGGTTACGACAAGTATAGCCAAGAGGCTGTACTTCTTGTCTACAATGTTCACATATAAATCCTTCATCTATTTTCGTAAATTTTCTTCCCATTTTTTTATTCCTTTTCTTAAATCTATCCAATTAATAAGCAAAATTTGTAACACTTAGCAGTTTAAATGAACATTTGTCATTCATTAATACTCAAATACACTTCCTCCAATAAACTCTCTTAGTAGAGAATTTTCTGGAACATATTTGTCATCAATATCTTCAAAATATTTTAAAAATTCAGCTAAGCGTTTTGCTTCCGCATATTCTACATTTGTGTTATCAATTTCTTGTAACAATGGCAATGCATATTTTTTTAGTACACATAATTCATAAATTAAGGAAGTGTTGAACATACTATCTGCATCATCTTGGAAAGGAAAAATATGATTTTCTTCTCCTCTATTAACAGAATCCCAGATTTTCAAAGTGTGTAATGCAGTATATCCTCTAAAATTATGGTCTCTTACTATTCTTCTAATAAGTCTACTATCTGTAGTAGAAATTCTGTTATAGTAATCAATATTTAATACTGTTAATGCACTAATATAAATTTTGTATTTTTTCTCTTTTGGGATAGAAGCTGTTAGTTTATCATTTAGACAATGAATTCCTTCAATAACTAAAATTTCATCATCTGCTAATTTCATTGTTTCACCATTGTATTTTTTAGTACCATCTTTAAAATCAAAAGTTGGGCATAGAATTTCTCCACCATTTAATAGTGTAGTTAAATGATCATTAAATAATTTTAAATCAATTGCTTCTAAACATTCAAAATCATACTGCCCATTTTCATCTACTGGGTTATCCTTTCTTTCTATAAAATAATTATCTACAGAAATGGTTACAGGTTTTAAGCCATTTAGTCTTAATTGAATTCCTAATCTTTTTGCAAATGTTGTTTTGCCAGAAGATGATGGGCCAGCAATTAAAACCACCTTTACACCTTTTCTATGTACAATATTATCTGCAATATCTGATACCTTCTTTTCATGTAAAGCTTCTGCAAGCATTACTAATTCTGCAGTGTTCCCACTAGTAATTTGTTTGTTAAGCTTATATACAGTATTGATATTTAATACTCTATGAATATCTTTGTATTCATCTAATGCACCTATCAGTTTTCTACTTGATGGTTTACTCTCTAGTTCATATGGATTTGCTTTCCCTGGATAACGAAGTAAAAATCCATCATTATATGGTAAAATCTCATATACACGAATAAATCCTGTAGAAATTGGCATAACTCCATAAAAGTAGTTATAATAATCTTCACAAAAGTATAAAGAAACTTCATCCTTTTGTTTGTTATCCAATTGCAATTTTCCTCTTAATGTTTTCTCTTTCTCATAAAATTTTTCCGCTTCTTCTTTTGTCATTTCTACTTTTCGAATCGGAATATCTTTGCTAATGATTTCTTTCATCTTGCTTCTTACAGCATCTATCATTTCTTGTGTTACTTGCATGTTATCTACTTCACAATACATTGCATTAGTTAGTTGATAATTGACTGAAAGTAATGCATTTGGATAGCATTCTTGAAATGCCATGCTCATAATGTATAGGACTCCTCTAATATATGTTCTTCTACCATCTCTGGAAGCCACATCCACAAAAGTAATTTTGTCACTTTCTTTTGGAATATAATTCAAGCTTTTAATTTCATTATTACAATTACAAGTAATAATTCTATCATTTGCCTTAATCTCGTTTTCGAATAATTCTGCTACTGTTTTTCCTTGTTCTACTTCCATCTCTTTTCCATTTAATTCTATTTTCATTTTAGTTTCAATCCTTTCTATTATTTCAACACCTCATCTAACACCTTTGCCAAATACTTCATACTGACTAAAGTTTGGTCTAGCGTATTGCCTGTTGCTCCTACTTCTATAATTGCTGCTGCTTTTGCAACATGTTGGTTATAGCCTGAATAACGTAAAATGATTGGTTTAAATAACCCTGGATAAAGTTCATTTGCTTTTTCTTGTACCATGACAGCAAATTTTAAGTTTTGTTGCCAATTTTCATGTTTAATACTACTTCCATTTCCGCCAATCACAAACATTAATTGCGCTGCATATTCATCACCTATTTTAACAGTTGGTGCATAAGTATTATCTCCAATAGCATCTCTATGTAAATCTAATACAATATCTGTATTTTCATTTTCTTTTAATAATTGTGTTACTGTTTTTAGTGAACTACTATAAGAACCTGAATAAGAAGGGTAATCATGGTAAGTTTCATCATGAATAACATTGTAGCCATAATTAGTTAATTGGTCTTTTAGTTCTCTTCCTACTCTTACCACAGAATAATTTCTATCTGTTGTTCTAAAATTGCCTGTTTGTTTGTATTGATATTTTTCGCTAGCTGTATAACTTTCACATGTATGAGTATGAAAAATTAAAATATTTTCTTTGTTGATTTCTATATCTGGTGTTAATATTTCATCTGTTAATTTGTAATCTGTTTCATTTCTGATTTTGACTCCATTATATTGTGTAGAATATTTTTCAGGAACATTGGATTCTTGTACTTCTGTTTTTAATCCAGTTTCTGCTTTTTGCACTGTTGCCGAGTTTTCTGTGTTTTGCTCTGCATTTTGTGAATTAGTTTGCGTATTTTCTTCTTCAGAAGTATTGTTACTTGCTAATTCATCTACATTTTCTTTTTGCTTTACTGATGTAATCATTTCTAATTCTATGCCTAATGCTAATTGTAATGGATCCTGTTTATTAGAATTATTAGTTGGTGCTATTTCATGGTTTAAGCTTGCAATTCCTGGAATTGTAATATCAAAACAGGAAAGAAAAGTAGTATTATTTCCTATATTAATTTTATCTATTGGATTTTTTGCATTTGCTACATATTTAGTAACTCCTACAATCACCACAATTACAATAGTAATCTTCAAAAAATATTTTAAAATATCTTTTAAATTGACTACTGCCATATTAATCATAACTTATTTTCTCCTTTGTCCTGCTTTTTTCATCATATATTAAATATATGCTTGGACAAAGGATTTTATGATGCTTTATGATATTTGTTAAAATCATTGTTAATTAATAAATTTTGTTAATAAAGCTTGTTAGCACGATTTGTTAGTAAAGTTTGTTAGTAAAGCTTTGGTTTATCTATGTTTATGATAATCGCTAAGAAGTTATTTTTTATTAGTTATTTACTAATAATTTCAATAATTTTGCTGGCTTCTAATGCAACTTCTGTTTCTTCTCCTGTTTGCATATTTTTTACTTTTACTTGGTTAGAAGCAACTTCATCTTCACCTATAATCATAACATATGGAATTTGTAATTTATCTGCATATTTTAGTTTTGCTTTTAATTTTTTATCATTTAAATAGATTTCTGTACAAATACCGTTTTTTCTTAGTTCACTAGCAATTTGAATTGGTTTTGTCATGTCTTCTAACATAGGAATTACTAAAATATCAGCCATTGATGATTTTTCCGCTTTAATTAATCCCATTTCATTTAATTTATAGAATAGTCTTGTAAGCCCAATCGAAATCCCCACTCCTGGTAATTTTTTGTCTGTATAATATTCTGCCAAATTTTCATATCTACCACCAGAACATACACTTCCTATTTCTCTATAATCATTTAAAAATGTTTCATATACTGTTCCTGTATAATAGTCTAATCCTCTTGCAATGGTTAGGTCCACTTTAAAGTGAGTATCTGGAACACCAAACATTCTAATATATTTGACTACTTGCGTTAATTCCTGTAAGCCTAATTGGAATGTTTCGTTTTGAATATTTAAGTTTTGTAGTTTTTCTAACTTTTCATCAGTTGTTCCATCAATTGCAATAAAATTCATAATAGCATCAATAGATTTCTGAGTTAATTCTAATTTTTCTAATTCTTGGGTTACTGCTTCTTTTCCTATCTTTTCTATTTTATCAATCACTCTTAAAATTTCTGTTGCATTTTCTTTTTGATTGATTTCTTCAAATAATCCATTTAAAATTTTTCTATTATTCATGCAAATCGTAAAATCTTGAAATCCTAATTCTTGAATTAATTGATAAATAACACTTGGAATTTCGGCATCATTAATAATACTTAATTCTCCATCTCCAATAATATCAATATCACATTGATAAAATTCACGAAATCTGCCTTTTTGTGCTCTTTCTCCTCTATATACTTTTCCTATTTGATATCTTCTAAAAGGGAAACTTAAATTACCATAGTTTTTTGCCACATATTTTGCAAGAGGTACTGTTAGGTCAAATCTCATAGATATATCAGTATCTCCTTTTTGAAAACGATAAATTTGTTTTTCCGTTTCTCCTCCAGCTTTTGCTAGTAATATTTCAGATAACTCCAAAATAGGTGTATCAAGTGGTAAAAAGCCAAATCTTTGGTAAGTTTCTTCTATCTTTTGTTTCATTTGATCAAATAGTATTTGTTCATTTGGTAATAATTCCATAAAACCTGGTAATGTTCTTGGCTCTGTTATCATCTTTTTTCCTCCTTTTGCCTTTTTATAATTTTTCTCATCATTATTTTTCATATTGCTTTTTATATCCTTTTTAGTCTTCCCTTGGTCTTAATTCGTAATAGATTGGTTTTTCTTCCTTTATCATCGTTGATTTTCCATGTCCTGGATAAACAATGGTATCTTCTGGTAGCACTAATAGTTTATTAATAATCGAGTCCATAATATCTTGAAAACTACTAGTTGGTAAATCTGTTCTTCCCCAAGTACCATGAAATAAAGTGTCTCCTGAAAAAAGTAACTTTTCCTTTTCACAGTATAAGCAAGTTCCCCCTGCTGTATGTCCTGGAGTATGAATTACTCTAAATTCTAAATTACCTATATGTATTAAGTCTCCATCATCTACTCTAGAGTCTGCTTCTAAATTGACATCATCCATTCCAATATAATCTGTTAGGCTAATTGCTTTATTATATAACCCTTCTGCGTCTAGACGGTGAATTAAAATTTTTCCACCTTTTTGTTCTTTTAATGCTTGCAAAGCTCCTATGTGGTCACCATGACAGTGGGTAATATAAATATATTTTAGTTTTGCTTGTAAAATATCAAGCATTGCTGTTATTTTTTCTACTTCTCCTCCTGGGTCAATTACCATTGTTTCTTTTGTTTCTTCATCTTGCACAATATAGCAGTTTGTTTTTTCATTAATTACTCCACTACTTAATCTTAATTCCTTTAATATCATTTGTTTCCTCCTTGATTTTTCAACCTAGTATTTTCAGTATTTTCCAGTTTAAGGTGTGTCCCTCTGACTGACATTTTGTCAGTTCTGGGACGTTCCTATGACTGACATTTTGTCAGTTTTAGGAACGTCCCAAAGCTGACACTGACACTATTTCTTCCTCTTTACCTCATAAACACTGTCAACTTTTCGTAATTGTTTTACTATTTTATTGAGTTCCTCAATATTTTCAACCTCTACTGTTACTTCTGTAATAGCAATTTTTTCTTTATTCGCACGTGAGGTAACTGCTAAAAGCTTACATTTTGTACTTTCAATTTCTTTAATAATGTCTGCTAATAATCCGCTTCTCTCATTTCCATAAATCTCAATATCTGCACTATATTTTGTTTTTTCTGCTTCATACCAGTATACATCAATCATTCTGTTTTCTTCTGATAATAAAGCTTTGACATTGGCACAGTCTTTGCGGTGGACTGATACTCCTCTTCCTTTGGTAATATATCCTACAATTTCATCTCCTGGCAAAGGATTACAACATTTTGATAATTTTACCAAACAGTTGTCTATTCCTTTTACTACTATACCTGTTTTAGATGGTTTTGTAGGACGTACTTTTTCTTTGGATAGTTCTTCTAATTTTGCTTCTAAATTTTCTGTTTGATGCTCTTTTCTATATTCTTCTAACATTCTAGCAACAATTTTGCCTGGTGAAATTGCTCCAAACCCAACACTTGCTTGCATATCATCTATGCTATTATATTTATATCTATCTAATGCTGCTTGAATATATTCTGGTTTTGCAAGCTCGCTATGTGTCATTCCTATTTTTTTGATTTCTTTTTCTATCATGTCTTTGCCTTTTTCAATATTTGCTTCTCTTTCATTTTTCTTAAACCATGATAGAATTTTATTTTTGGCGCTAGAGCTTTTAATAAATTTCAGCCAGTCACGGCTTGGACCTTTTGATTGTTCTGATGTGATAATTTCTACAATATCCCCATTTTTAAGTGGTGTAATAATTGGCATCATTTTACTATTAATTTTGGCACCAGTCATATGGTTACCAATTTCAGCATGGATATTATAAGCAAAATCAATTGGAGTACTTCCTTTTGGTAAAGAAATGATTTTTCCCTTTGGCGTAAATACATAAACTTCATCTTCAAATAATTCTGTTTTTAATGTATTTAGAAATTCGTCTGGATCTTGCATATCTTTTTGCCACTCTAAAGTCTCACGAAGCCACGATAATTTATCTTCTTCTACTTTAACATTTGCTTTTTTATTGCCTAAAAAACTTGCTTCTTTATATGCCCAATGTGCTGCAATGCCATATTCAGCCACACGATGCATGTCCCATGTACGAATTTGCACTTCAAAGGGTGTTCCTTTTGGACCTATTAAAGTAGTGTGTAAAGATTGGTACATGTTAGGTTTTGGTACTGAAATATAATCTTTAAATCTACCTGGCATAGGATTATATAATTCATGTACAATTCCTAATACTGCATAACAATCTTTTACAGAGTTAACAATAACTCTTAAAGCAAATAAATCATAAACTTGGTCTAATGTAATATTATCTCTTTTCATTTTACGGTAAATACTATATAAATGTTTTGCTCTACCTGTAATTTCCGCTTCTATATGTTGCTTTTTCACAGCCACTCTAATTTCTTCCATAATCATATCAATAAATTTTAAACGTTCTTCTCTTTTACGGTTAATTCCTTCTACTAATTCACGATATTCTTCTGGATATAGATATTTAAAAGATAAATCTTCTAGTTCCCATTTTAAAGAATACATACCAAGACGGTTAGCAAGTGGAGCATATAGTTCCATTGTTTCATTTGCATTTGCTATTTGTCTGTCTCTAGATAGGTATTTTAGAGTCCTCATATTATGAAGTCTATCTGCTAGCTTAATTAAAATAACTCTGATGTCTTTTCCCATAGCAAGAAACATTTTTCTATAATTTTCTACTTGTTGTTCTTCCATACTAGCATATTGTAATTTTCCTAATTTTGTCACTCCATCTACTAGTTCTGCAATTTCTTCTCCAAATTCATGAACTAAATCTTGTTTTGTAATATCTGTATCTTCTACTGTGTCATGTAATAAAGCAGCACAAATAGTACTATCATCTAAGCCTAATGTGGATAAAATATATGCTACTTGAACAGGATGGACAATATATGGTTCACCTGATTTTCTTAATTGATCTCCATGGTGTGATTTTGCAAATTCATATGCTTTTCTAATTAATTTTGTATCTGCTCTTCTGTTGTTCTTTTTACAAGTAGTAATCACATCTTCAATTGTCATTTCTTTTACTTCTGACATATTGTCCCCTCCTTTTTTTATTTTTGCTTTGATGTTTTTATTAATATTTATTAACTAAACTGATTTTCTTAAATCTTGCAAATTAATTTGTATTTGCTCATTTCCATTAAAGCTATTAATTTCTAAAGAACCAACCACATCTATTTTATCCCCAATTTGATATTGCGTAGCAAATTCCCCCATATTAAAACCAATACCATCCATTATATAATTATCTTGTGCAAGTTTTAATTTTAAATGTTTTCCTTCTGACAAAGAACGGATAGCTTGTATTTTTAAATTTTTTATTAAAAAAACTGGTATCTTGTTTGCCTCTCCATATGGCTCTAATAGTCTTAACTCTTTTACTGTTTTTATATCAATTTTTGATAAACTTATTTCCTCATCAATCTGTATAACTGGTATTATATCATGAATATGACAATTTTGCGCATATTCTTCCAATTCTTTTTTAAATTTTTCAAAATTTTTCTTTTGAAGAGCAATGCCAATTGCCATACTATGTCCACCAAACTTGTCTATATAAGTGCTACATTTCATCAATGCCTCATGTAAATCAAATCCCGGAATACTTCTTCCAGAGCCTTTTCCCTCTTCTCCTTCAAAACAAATTAAGATACTTGGCTTAAAATACATATCTGTAATTTTAGAAGAAACAATTCCAATCACTCCGTGATGCCATCCTTCTTGTCCTAGTACAATACAAGGTTCTTCTTGATTTTCTTCAACTTGCTGTTTTGCTTGTTCAAAAATCTTTTTTTCTGTAGTTTGCCTTTCTACATTGTCTTCATTTAATCTTTTGGCAATTTCTTGTGCTTCTACTAAATTTTTTGTTAAAAATAGATTTAAGGCTTCTTGTGCTTTTCCCAGTCTTCCACAAGCATTAATTCTTGGTGCCACACCAAAAGAGATAGCTGTAGAGTCAATTGTTTTATATCCAATTGATTGCAATAATACTTTTAGCCCTATATTTTTAGTCATTTGTACTAATTGTAACCCTAATTTTGCAATCACTCTGTTTTCATCAATAAGTGGTACAATATCAGAAATTGTTCCAATACATACAATATCTAAATATTTCAAATATGTTTTTGCATCTAAATGAAGCTTCATAGAAATTGCTTGAATTAGTTTAAAAACAACACCTACTCCTGCTAATTGATTAAATGGATATTCATTATCTTTTCTTTTGGCATCTACCACAGCTAAACATGTTGGGATTTGTTCTCCCGGTTCATGATGATCTGTAACAATCACTTCCATGCCAAGTTCCATAGCATAGGCGATTTCTTCTAGTCCAGAAATTCCACAATCCACTGTAATCATTAATCTATATTGTTCTTCATGAATTTGTTTTACTGCTGCCTTATTCAAGCCATATCCTTCTTCTAATCTATTTGGAATATATTGTCCAACCTGCAATCCTCTTTCTTCTAAAAAGTTTTTTAATACTGTGATGCTTGTAATTCCATCTGCATCATAGTCTCCATATATAATGACTTTTTCTTGCTTTTGGATTGCTTGCAAAATTCTGTCTACTGCTTTTCCCATATCCGGCATTAAAAAAGGATTATGAAAATCATTTCTAGTTGGATTTAAAAATAAATCAATTTTTTCCTTGGTGTCAATTCCTCTGTTGACCAATATATTGGATAAAAGTTCTGACAAGTGGTTCTCTTTTGCTACTTGTTTGACTTTTTCTTCATCATATTGACATACTTCCCATTTTTTGTTCATTTCAATTTGTTCCTCTCTATTATTCATTTGTATTATTTTACATCATAATTGTCAACTTGAAAAGGTTATGTGCTAAATTAGCATAAAAAATATACAGAAAACCAACATTTTTCTTTGTCAATTTTCTATATATTATTTTGGCATTTTCACCTGCTATATGATATTAGCTTAAATAAGTTCCCTGTTTATTTATCTGGTTATGAAATTTGCTCGT
>CALXQF010000017.1 GCA_944390505.1 uncultured Clostridia bacterium
CCAGCACCATTCTGTATTTTAGACGAGATTGAAGCAGCACTAGATGATGTAAATGTATATCGTTTTGCAGAGTACTTAAAGAAATTCTGTAAAGAAACACAATTTTTAGTAATTACTCACAGAAAAGGAACAATGGAAGTAGCAAATAGTGTTTATGGGGTAACCATGGAAGAAAATGGTATTAGTAAATTGTTATCCATTAAGTTGAAATAGGAGCATTGAAAAGGACCAAAGGGGACAGACCCCTTTGGTCCAATTTGTCAGCTAACTAATTTTTTTATCATATTCTTCCAAAGCTTCTTTTGCGTATTCTGTATCTGTTAAACAAGGTAAATACTTCTTACCATATTTTTGTCTAGTTTCATTTCCTTTTCCAGTGATTAAAATGACACTGTTTGGATTTTCTAAAATAGCTTCTTTAATAGCTTCTCCACGGTCTTCTACTATTTTGTAGTTGCCATGTTCTTCTTTCACAAAACTTGCAATTTCTTTGCAAATATCAACAGTTTCTTCTGGGCCTGGATCTTCAGCAGTTAAATAACTAATGGCTGAATGAATGCCAGCTAAGCGCCCTAAATCTCTTCTACGAAGCTGTGCTTTTCCACCAGGACAACCAAATACAGTAACTATTTTCTTGTCAGGATATTCTTGTTTAGTTGATTCGTACAATTTTTCAAAACTGAGTTTATTATGTGCATAATCTACAATAACAATAATGCTACCATCTTTACTAACATGTGATTCCATTCTACCACTGGCTCTTGCGACCTTTAATCCATTAAAAATATTTTGGTAAGGGATATCTAGTGCAATAGCAGTACTAATAGCAGCTAGTGCGTTTTCTACATTAAATAAACCAGGCATAGTAAGTAGCATATCTTCTTCAAAAACAGGAGTCTTTACTCGAAAGGAAATGGCATTATGACCTTGTTTTTGAATTTGATAACCATATACATCAGCTTGAGGATTTTTCGTGCTAAATGTAATTCTTTTTGGACATTTTTGACTACTTTCTAGTATTCTGTCAATGTAATCACTATCCAAATTCACACAAGCAGTTTCTACTTGATCAAAAAACTTTAATTTTGATGCAAAATAGTCTTCAAAATCTGGATGCTCAATTGTGCTAATATGGTCTTCAGAAATATTTAAGAATACGCCTACTTTATAGTAAATATCATGCACTCTGTCTAACTTTAATGCTTGGCTACTTACCTCCATTACTAGATTTTGCATATGGCAATCTACACTATTAGCAATATGTTCTTGTAAATCAATGGATTCTGGGCTGGTAATCAAAGATTCTTTGCATGATTTACCATCATAAGTATCGATAGAAGAAATAATAGCAGTATCAGGTAAATTTCTTTCTTTCATATAATCATCTAAAATGCTTTTAATATAGTAAGCAGTAGTTGATTTCCCTTTTGTGCCAGTTAATCCAATCATATTAATTTTGGTAGCTGGAAAATCATAATACATACATGATATTGCTGCTAGTGCTTTTCTAATATCTTTTACTACAATATGAGGAAAATCCAAATGAGTTACATTTTGGCTTTCAGCCACATAAATAATTGCTCCATTATTAATTGCTTCTTCTAAATAAGATGGTTTATAATTTAAACCTTTACAAATATAAAGAGTGTCTTTTTCTACTTCTTTAGAATTGTGAGCAATTTTCTTGATTTCTGTTGATAATAACTCATTATTACCACATAACTGTATGTCTTCTATTAATTTTTCTTTCCTTAAAAGTGAAATATAGTCATCTAATCTATATAACTTCATTTTTATTCCCCCTTAAACACATATATCTTATACTAAATAAGAGAAAAAATCAAGTGAGTTATTTGCTTTGCATTGGTACCATTTTAGAAAGATGACATAAAATGTATAGAGGTGTAATAATAATGTTATTAACTTATGCAATTTTAGCCATTTCTACTAGTATTGATGCAATTGGAATAGGGATTACATATGGAATTCGTCATATTGTTGTCTCCAAAAAAGTAATGATGATTTTATTTGGAATAGCCATTATCATTAGCGGTGTTGCCATTTTTATAGGAAATACATTAGTCCAACTTTTCCCAGAAAATATCACCAAATGGATAGGAGGTATCCTTTTAATTTTAATGGGAGCCAGCATGATTTTTCAAAAGCCTGACACATTTGATTTAGATAATTCAAAACATATTGATATGAAAGAAGCTGTCTATCTAGGTATTGCTTTATCAGTGGATAGCTTTAGTGTAGGAATTGGAACAGGAATGATAGAAACTTCTTCTTTTCTTTTTCCCTTTTTTGTTGCACTATTTCAAATTCTATTTTTATGGCTAGGTAAGAAAATAGGAATGAAAATTCAAGAAAAATCTCATATACCTACTTGGGGCTGGAGTATTATTTCTGCAGTTTTATTAATTGGTATTGGAATGTGTCGTTTACTATTTTAAAGTGAAATACAAAATTAGCATATTCACAAGACAAGCCTCATATATATGAAGTAGAAAATAAACAATTCATAGGAGGAAAAGAATATGTGGCAAACATTATCTACAAAAGAAGTAGAAAGAAAAATGGGGACAAACATTAGAGCTGGTCTAACGACAAGGCAGGTGGAGGAAAGAAGAAAAAAATATGGAGTAAATCAGCTGCAAGAACAAAAAAAGGAAAATATAATTATCAGATTTTTGAAACAGTTTAATGATTTTATGATTATTATTTTATTAATTGCATCTGTTATTTCAGCAGTAGTAGCAAAGTTAGAAGGAAGTAATGACTATTTTGATTCTATTATTATCATTGCTATTGTAGTATTTAATGCAATCATGGGATTAATTCAAGAAGCAAAGGCGGAAAAGTCATTAGAAGCATTAAAAAAGATGTCTGCGCCTACTTGTAAAGTAAAAAGAGATGGAAAAATAGTAACTGTAAAAAGTGAAGAATTAGTTCCTGGAGATATTGTCATGTTAGAAGCGGGAAATTATGTACCGGCAGATTGTAGACTCATTTCTTCTACTAATTTAAAAATAGAAGAATCTAGTTTAACTGGTGAAACAGTTCCAGTAGAAAAAGATGCAGAACAATTATTAAACGAAAAAACAAATTTAGGAGACTTGAAAAACATGGCATTTTCTACTACTATTGTGGTAAATGGACATGGAGAGGCAATTGTAACAGAAATCGGAATGAATACAAAAGTAGGAAAAATTGCACATATGATTTTGACCAATGAAGCACCAGAAACACCTTTGCAAAAGAAATTATCACAAGTGGGCAAGAGTTTAGGAGTGGTTTGTTTAGTCATTTGTTTCCTTATTTTTGTCATAGGAATTATGAAAAAAATCGCACCAATGGAAATGTTTATGACCTCAGTAGGACTTGCAGTAGCAGCGATACCTGAAGGACTACCAGCAATTGTAACCATTATGTTATCAATCGGTGTGACAAAAATGGCACGAAAAAATAGTATTATTCGAAAATTACCAGCAGTAGAAACTTTAGGAAGTAGTAGTATTATTTGTTCTGATAAAACAGGAACTTTAACACAAAACAAAATGCAAGTAGTAAAACTAGCAGGCAGTAATGGTGAAATCCAAGAAGCAGGCTTTGCAAAATGGATGATAGGACTAGCCAGTATGTGTACTGATGTAGAAATTAATGGAGAACAGGGAAAGTTGCAAGTGACAGGAGAGCCTACAGAAATTGCTATTGTAAATAAGGCTTTAGAAGAAGGAGAAGACAAAAGAGAGTTATACCAAACAATGAAACGTACCTATGACCTCCCATTTGACTCTAATCGAAAAATGATGACAACCATTCACCAAAAAGGGAGAGGTTACAGAATTATTACAAAAGGCGCACCTGATGTAATTTTAAAGCATTGCACCAAAGTAAATCAAACAGGACAAATTGTATCATTAACAAGTAATGTCAAACAAAAAATAGAAAATGAAAATTTAAAAATGGCAAATCAAGCATTAAGAGTATTAGCAATTGCTTATGTAGATGTAGAACAATTACCAAGCACAAAAACAAGCGAAACAATAGAGCAAAACCTTGTATTTGTAGGATTAATTGGAATGATTGACCCTCCTAGACCAGGGGTAAAAGAAGCGGTAGAAACCTGCAAAAAAGCAGGAATTAAAACAGTCATGATAACAGGGGACCATATAGCAACTGCAAAAGCAATTGCATCTGAGTTAGGTATTTTTGGAAAATATGATTTAGCAATGACAGGAGAAGAGATAGACAAAATGCCAGAAGCGACATTTCGTAAAAATATTATGAAATATTCTGTGTTTGCCAGAGTAACGCCAGAACATAAAGTGAAAATTGTGAATGCTTTTCAAAAAACAGGAGCAGTTGTTGCTATGACAGGAGATGGTGTTAATGATGCACCAGCATTAAAAAATGCAGATATTGGTATTGCAATGGGAAAAAACGGTACAGATGTTGCTAAAAATGCAGCAGACATGATTTTGGCAGATGATAATTTTGTCACTATTGTAGAAGCGGTCAAACAGGGAAGAAGTATTTTTGATAATATTAGAAAAGCAATTCACTTTTTAATTGCAACCAATATTGGAGAAATTGTAACCATCTTTTTTGGTTTATTACTAGGTTTTCAATCTCCGTTACTTGCCATTCAGTTATTATGGGTCAATCTAGTAACCGATTCTTTACCAGCAATTGCATTAGGATTAGAGCCAATGGATCCATATATTATGGACCGAAAACCAATTGATAGTAAAAAAGGAATTTTTGCAGATGGATTATGGGGAAAAATTTGGGCAGAAGGTGCCATGATAGGAGTATTCACATTAGTTGCTTTTAGTATAGGAAATTATATGAGCGGGGTAGAAGTAGGAAGAACAATGGCATTTGTGGCATTAGGGCTTTTAGAATTAGCTCACAGCTTTAATGTAAAAAGTGAAGAATCTATTTTTAAAGTAGGAATATTCAAAAATAAATATTTAGTAGGAGCTTTTCTACTAGGTGCTATTTTACAGGTAGTAGTTGCAATCATTCCACCAATTGCTTCTTTATTTAAATTAGTTCCATTAGAACCAGTACAATGGGGATTAGTCATTGGAATTTCTATTTTGCCAATCATCATTATAGAGATACAGAAAAAATGGAATGAAATGAAATTTGGAAAAAGAATTTATGAAAAAGAAGAGGCACTTCGAGAGATCAAAGATTTGTTACAACCATGACAGATAATCCTTAAATAGGATTAACAAAAAGGCTTTATGAAAGTGAGCTGACTTTTACTTTCCATAAAGTCTTTTTATTTTTTGCACATGCTAGTAGAAAATTGCGCAAATTCGTACTCGCTTTGCTCGTTTGGTCGCTTACGCGGTCTGCACTTTTGCAATATATAGAGTTTGAACAAGAAGATTAATTAAAACTAGTATCTAGTAACTAGAAAAAAAATCAGGTCAAGAAAAATGAAGAAAAAGAAAGAAAAACAAAGAAAAAAAGAGAAAATATAAGAAAAATAAAAGTTAAAAAATGACAAATTTACATAATTAGTATAAAATTCACATTCCTAGGTATAATTGATTTGAAATTGCGTACAATATATGGTATAATTAATATTGTCGTGCAACAAAAAAAGGAGTGTGAATTTTATTTTAAATAAGCAAATTAAATACTACACAAGAAAAACAATTAGATGGCTTTGTCTAATTGCAGTTGCTTTATTGATTGTCATGACAGCAGTTTTCCTAAAATATGATTTAGTATGTAGTGTTAGTCTTGCAGGAAAACAAGTTGGATATATTCAAAATAAAGAGTCATTCGAAAGAAAAGTTGCAGAGATTTCAAATCAAGAAGGAACAGGTAATATAGCATTTGTTGATTTTACAGAAGTTCCAGAATATGAATTTACTTTAGTAAGTAAAGATCAAGAATTAAATGAAGAGGATATTTTATCTAAAATAGAAGAAAATACAGAAGTAACATATAAATATTATGCAGTTACATTAGATGGAGAACAAAAATCAATTGTAAATTCACTAGAGGAAGCTGAAAAATTAGTGGCTGAAATGGAAGAAAAATATGAAGATAGTGTTGACTTTACAATTGGAATCAACAAGTTATACACAAAAGATAAAGACGAATATGAAACAGTAGATATTGAAGTAGCAGAGGCAAAAGTTTCAGAGCAATTACAAGAAATAGCAGATGCTTCTGTCAATGGAGTATATTTATCTCAAAGACCAGTGTCAGGTGTTATCACCTCACGTTTTGGTAATAGAGAAAGCATCCGTACTTATGCACATACAGGTTTAGACATTGCAGCACCTTATGGAACACCAATCAAAGCGGCAGCTGGAGGAACTGTAAGTGTAGCACAATATAGTGGAAGTTACGGAAATTTAATTGTTGTAGACTGTGGAAACGGAGTAGAAATTTATTACGGACATTGTAGTATTTTATATGTAAGTGCCGGAGATGAAGTAGAAGCAGGAGATGTAATTGGTGCAGTTGGTTCAACAGGTAACTCAACAGGTAACCACTTACACTTTGAAATCAGAGTAGACGGTACAAGAGTCAATCCACAAAATTATATTTATAATTAAAAAAGTAGCCAATCTCTTGGCTACTTTTGAAAATAAAAGGGGATGTTTTACTAATCTATAGTCAATAACGGAGTAACTAATTATTGACTACGTATATAATATACCAATGTTTTTTGTCCATTTTGTGAACTAAAAGTGATAATATGGAAAATTTATGGTTGCTCTTGTAAAGTAAGTGTTACTTCTCTTTCTTCACCATCTCTATAAATAGTTAATGTCATTGTATCACCAATTTCTTTTTGATTCTTAATTTCATTTAGTTCATCTACAGTAGTAATTTTTTGACCATCAGCTTCAATGATAACATCTCCAATTTTTAATCCTGCTTTTTCAGCGGCAGAAAATTCTTCAATAGATTGAATATAAATACCAACTACCAAGTTATTTGCTTCTGCTGTTCGTTCATCTAAATCTCTTCCTGTAATTCCAATGTATGGTCTTTTTACTTTGTTATATTCAATTAATTGTTCATAAATATCTTTAGTCGAGTTAATTGGAATAGCAAATCCTACACCTTCTACACCGTCACCAGACAATTTTAAAGTATTAACACCAATTACCTGACCTTTACTATTTACTAAAGCTCCACCACTATTTCCTGAATTAATAGCAGCATCTGTTTGAATTGCAACATAAGTATTTCCATCTTCATCTGTTACTTCTCTATTTACAGCACTTACAATACCAGCAGTTACACTGTTGTCTAATCCTAAAGGACTACCAATTGCCATAACAAATTCACCAACTTGAATAGAATCAGAATCTCCAAGCTCAGCAGCTGTTAAGCCGTCTTTAACAATTTTAATAACTGCTAAATCGGTTTCACTATCAGTACCTATAATTTCTCCTTCATATTCAGTATCATCATTATATAATTTAACAGTAACTTTATTTGCTTTGCCTATTTCATAAAACGAGTTAGAATTTGAACTAGCAGAATTAACAACATGATTATTTGTTAAAATATAACCATCTTCACTAATAATAATACCAGAGCCTTTAGCTGTTGCAGTTGCAGAATTATTATAGAAGATAGAATTTACGGAATATTCTACTGTAATACCAACAATGGATGGTTGTACTTTACTGGCAACACCAACTGCGGTATCAGAGTAATCTTGCAACGAAATTAATTGTGTATTTAAATTTAAAGCAGAGTTATTATCATTTTCAGATGTATTGCTAGAATTATTAGAAGAAACTAATTGTCTTACAATACTATCTTTAATTCCAGGAACACTTACACAAGTTCCAATGACTATTACAGTACCTAATACCCCACAAAGGAATGGCAGTACCACCGTTTTTCCAAATCCTGCTCCTCCGCCTGATTTTTGTTTTTTCTCATTACCTTGAAAAGCCTTGTAAGCAGCCTGCGTTGTGTTAGGGTTTGCGTTCCTAAAGTTTTGATTATTGTAGTTAGTATTATTATAGTTTGGTTGATTTCCTATTTGGTTAAAATTATTATTTTGACTTTGCTGGTTACTAGGTGTTTGATTGAAATGATTAGAATAATTTGATGACCTTTCGGTTGGTTGATTAAAGTTGTTGCTATTGTTATTCTGATTTGATTGATTTTCTTCCATGATTTTACCTCCAAATTTTTCTTATTGATATTTATCATATCCTAAATTAACTATATGATACAATAGAATTGTGAAAAAAATGTGAAGTTCTTGCAAAAAAATCATAACACCGATATAATAATACAAGAAATTTAAAATATTAGTAAAAGGAATGAAAGCAATATGAAAAGCGAAAAGCGGATTAACATTTATAGCAACTATTTTTTTAGTTATTGTAATAGCGGTTTTAGTATTTGGCGTAGTATATTTTGTAAGAATTCAATATGCAAAAGAAAGCTTAGAAGACTTAAAAACAGACATGTTATTAGTACAAGCAAAAGTCAAAACAATCTCTAGCGAGTATATTTTAGAAGAAAAAGAAGATGTATTGCAGGGAACCAAAATCTCTGAAATGAAGGAAAATGAAGAAATTCAAAACTTTTTAGAGAAAGATTTATTTGATGCAGAAGAAAAAAACAAGAAATATTATGTATGGGATCAAACAACATTACAAGAACAAGATTTAACCCAAGTGAATTTAGAAGAAGGAACTTACTATATTGTAGAATATACAGATAATGAAGTTTATTATACACAAGGCTTTACTTATGCAGATGGAACAACATATTATGAAATATCAGATATAGAAAAACTAGAGGCAGAAGAATAATTACTAGCAAGATACAATAAAAAAAAATTCATATAAAGGAAGCAAATAAAAATGAAAGAAAAAGAACTAGAAAGATTGCAGCAATTAAAGAAAATAGAAGAAGAGTTATATATGCAAAAAGGGTTAAAGACAATTGCCGGAATCGATGAGGCAGGAAGAGGTCCTCTTGCAGGTCCAGTTGTAGTAGCATGTTGCCTTATGCCAAGAAATTCTATGATAGAGGGAGTTAATGATTCTAAAAAAATAGCAGAGAAAAAAAGAGAAAAATTATATGAATCCATTACAGAAGAAGCGATTAGTTATGGAGTAGGAATTATTGGTCAAACAGAAATTGATGAGATAAATATTTTAAATGCTACCAAAAAGGGACTTACAAAAGCAATTCAAGAAATGGAAGAAAAATTAAAACAAAAGCCAGAACTGGGAATTATAAAACCAGATGCTATTTTAGTAGATGCATTAACCAAAATCGATACTGATGGAATTCCATATCAATCGATTGTACATGGTGATGCTATTAGCTATTCTATTGCATGTAGTTCTATTATTGCAAAGGTAACAAGAGATAGAATGATGAGACAATGGGACGAAATTTATCCACAATATGGTTTTGCAAAGCATAAAGGGTATGGCACTGCAGCACATATCCAAGCAATTAAAGAATATGGACTTTGCCCTTTACATAGGAGAAGTTTTACTAAAAATTTTCTTTAATTAAAAACAAAGGAGAAAGAAAAATGAAGATACAAGATATTATTGCTAAAAAAAGAGATGGACAAGTTTTAACAAAAGAAGAAATAGAGTATTTTGTTACTAATTATACTAATGGTATCATTCAAGACTATCAAGCAGCTGCACTCACAATGGCAATTTATATTAATGGAATGAATGAACAAGAAACTACTGACTTAACGCTTGCTATGGCACAATCAGGAGATATATTAGACTTATCAGAATTGGGATTGGTAGTAGACAAACATAGTACAGGAGGAATTGGAGATAAAGTAACTTTAATTTTAGCTCCTATTATTGCTTCTTTGGATATTCCAGTCGCTAAAATGTCAGGTAGAGGTTTAGGATATACAGGTGGAACAATTGATAAATTAGAATCTATTCCTGGATATCATACTAATTTAACAATAGAAGAGTTTAAGAAAAATGTAAAAGAAATTAATATCTCATTAATTGGGCAAACCCTTAATTTGGCACCTGCAGATAAGAAGTTATATGCTTTAAGAGACAGCATTGCAGCAACAGAAAGTATACCTTTAATTAGCTCTAGTATTATGAGTAAAAAAATAGCAGCAGGTGCTAATAAAATTGTATTAGATGTTACTTGTGGTAATGGAGCTTTTATGAAAGAACTATCACAAGCTGAAAAATTGGCAAAAACAATGAAGAAAATAGGAGAATTGGCGCATAAAGAAACAGTGTGTATTATTACGGATATGAACGAACCTTTAGGTAAGACAGTAGGAAATTCATTGGAAGTAAAAGAAGCTATTGAAGCCTTAAAAGGAAATATGGAAGATGATGTAAAAGAAGTAGTATTGACATTAGGGGCTTATATGATGAAGCTAGCTGGAAAAGGAGATAACATTGCAGATAATCAGCAGAAAATGTTAGAACAAATTAATAGCGGAAAGGCCCTTGAAAAACTGAAACAATTAGTGAAAAAGCAAGGGGGAGATGTTACTTATTTAGAAAACCATGAAAAATTTGAATATGCAAACTATATTCTACCAGTTTTGGCAGAACAAAGTGGGTATATAACAGATTTAAATGCACAAAAAATAGGAGAAATTTCTATGAGGCTAGGTGCAGGAAGAATAAAAAAGGAAGATACTATTGATCCTTCAGTAGGGGTTGCATTAGAAAGAAAAGTAGGAGATTATGTAGAAAAAGGAGAAATTTTAGCATATATACATGCAAACAAAGAAGAAACTGGAAAGCAGGAACAAAAATGTTTAGCAGAAATATACCAAATAGGTCCTCAAAAAAAACAAAAGAAAAATATTTTAGAGATAATAGAATAAAGGACTTATGGTAGGATGTATCAAAGAAGTTTAATTCCTTTGATTGAATCATAAATATATCAATAGTATCCTTTAATTAGTAGTAAAATGGCGAATATTAAATGATATAAAAATATAGTAAATTCTAGTATTATACATCATAGAATTTACTATATTTTTTTTATATCATTATTATTTAAAAAATGCTTTACAAACATTGAGATGATTAATTTTGCATTAATATTCTAAGTTCTTGTCATGTTTTCGTTCTGAATCTGAGTCGCAAAATTAGCGAACTGTTTTTGCTCTAAAAAACGATTTAAATTTTTGGCTGAAATTCCAGTAGAAGAAATAATGGCATCTATTGTATAATTTTCAGAAGAGTTTTCTTCTATAAAATTTTTTAAACGATTCATTTCTAATTCATCTTTTGGCGCGCAATTAGGACATACAGAAGATGAATTCATAAAAAAACATCCACAACGACTACATTTGTTAAAATTCATATTGATTACCTCCAGAAAAAATATCAAACATAGTATAACATAAATTTTGACAAAATTATACAAATATTGAAAAAAATGTTGCATTTTTTTTAAAGTTATATTATTATAATGATAATCATTATCATTTAAGGAGGCAATGATATTCTTATATCATAAGATAGCAATGGAAAAATATAGTAGGCAAAGAGAATTAATTTATCATTCTCTCGAAACAAGGAAAGACCATCCAACAGCAGAGGAATTGTATTTGGATTTAAAAGAAAAAATGCCAGAAATAGGAATAGCAACTGTGTATCGTAATTTATCTGACTTATGTCAAAAAGGAAAAATTATTAAAATAAAATCGAAATATGGACCAGACAGGTTTGATGGTAATTTGATGCCACATATTCATTTTCAATGTGAACAATGTAACAATATTGTTGACATTGAATTAAAATCAGAGGAAAAAGAAAAAATAGATAATGATCTACTAGCAGTTCTAAACAAAACAGATGCTATATTAACAACATCTGAAATTTTGTTAATAGGAATCTGCAAACAATGTCAAAATCATGGTATGAATTAGCAAAGCTAGTACATATATATTGGTAATGAAAAGCATGATACACAATGCTAATGATTAAAATGAAAAAATGAAGATTGTGCAACAAAAATATTACCAGCAAAATAATTTTAGAGGAGGAAAAGAAATGAAAGCATATGTATGTAAAGTTTGTGGTTATATCCACTTTGGAGAAGAAGCTCCAGAAAAATGTCCACAATGTGGAGCATCAAAAGACAAATTTGAATTAAGAGAAGAAGGGGCTGAAAAAAATTATGCAGATGAGCATGTAATTGGTGTAGCACAAGGATTAGATGAAGAAGTAGTAAAAGGATTAAGAGAAAATTTTACAGGAGAATGTACAGAAGTTGGTATGTATCTTGCAATGAGCAGACAAGCTGATAGAGAAGGATATCCAGAAATTGCAGAAGCATTCAAAAGATATGCACTAGAAGAAGCTGAACATGCAGCAAAATTTGCAGAGTTATTAGGAGAAATTGTATATCCAGATACCAAAAAGAATGTAACATTAAGAGCAATGGCAGAACATGGTGCTTGTGACGGTAAAAAGAAATTAGCAACAAGAGCAAAAGAACTTGGATATGATGCTATTCATGATACAGTACATGAAATGTGTAAAGATGAAGCTCGTCATGGTAGAGGATTTGACGGATTATTAAAAAGATATTTTGAATAATTGGTATAAAATTCAAAATAAGAGATAGAATAGACATTAAATAAAGGAGGAGAGAACATGAAAAAATACGTATGTACAGTATGTGGATATATCTATGATGAAGAAAAAGAAGGTACAAAATGGGAAGATTTACCAAGTAGTTGGGTATGTCCAATGTGCGGGGTAGGAAAAGAATTTTTTGAATTAGTGGAAGAATAATCAAAAAAGTGTTGCAATTGCAACACTTTTTTGATATAATAATACACGTTGAAAAATACACACATATTGTGAGTATAAAAACAGTGCTTGTTTGTATAAGCAAGTTTTTTTATACGCTTGTAGCAATATGGCGGAAAAACTAAAAGGAGGAATAAAATTATGGCAGTAGTTGCAATGAAACAATTACTAGAAGCAGGTGTTCATTTCGGACATCAAACAAGAAGATGGGATCCAAAAATGGCAGAATACATTTTCCAAGCTAGAAATGGTATCCATATCATCGATTTACAAAAGACATCTAAAAAATTAGATGAAGCTTACAGCTTCTTAAAAGAACAAGCTGAAGAAGGAAAAACAGTTCTATTTGTAGGAACTAAAAAGCAAGCACAAGAATGTGTAAAAGAAGCAGCTGAAAAATGCGGTATGTACTACGTAAATCAAAGATGGTTAGGTGGTACATTAACAAACTTCGAAACCATTAGAAAAAGAATTAACAGATTAATGGAACTTGAAAAAATGCAAGAAGATGGTACTTTTGAAGTACTTCCTAAAAAAGAAGTTATTCTTTTGAAAAAAGAAATGGAAAAACTAGAAAAAAATCTTGGTGGAATTAAAGATATGACAGAACTACCAGGAGTAATGTTTATTGTAGATCCTAAAAAAGAAAGAATTGGAATTTTAGAAGCTAGAAAATTAGGAATTCCAGTAATCGGTTTAGTAGATACTAACTGTAATCCAGAAGATGTTGATTATGCAATTCCAGGAAATGATGATGCTATTCGTGCTGTAAAACTAATTGCAGATTGCATGGCAAATGCAGTTATTGAAGGTAAACAAGGTGAGTCTATGGAAATGCCAGAAAATGTTGAAGAAGCAATGGCAGAAGAAGTAGCAGAGCCAACAGA
This sequence comes from uncultured Clostridia bacterium, assembly GCA_944390505.1. Lineage (GTDB taxonomy): Bacteria > Bacillota > Clostridia > TANB77 > CAG-508 > CAG-273. Next base: position 13,694 of record CALXQF010000017.1, read on the forward strand.
TATGGAAGAAGTAGTAGCTGAAACGGAAGAAGTTGTAGAAGATAAAGTAGAAGAACCAGCTAAAAGCGAAGAACCAAAAGAAGTAGAAACAGAACAAAAAGAAGAAAAGACAGAAGTAGCAGAAAAACCAAAAAGAACTAGAAAAAAAGCTGAAAAATCAGAAACAGCTGAATAAAGGAGGGGTTTTTATGATTACTGCAGAGCAAGTAAAACAATTAAGAGAAAGAACAGGCGCAGGTATGATGGACTGCAAAAAAGTTTTAACAGAAACAAACGGAGACGAAGAAAAGGCAATCGAATTATTACGTGAAAGAGGTATCGCAAAAGCTGCAAAAAAATCAGACAGAATTGCAGCAGAAGGTTTAGTCACAACCTATGTAACAGAAGATCATAAAATTGGTGCAGTAGTAGAAGTAAATGCAGAAACAGACTTTGTTGCTAAAAATGAAGAATTTAAAAACTTTGTAGCTGATGTGGCAAAACAAGTTGCTGAAAAAAATCCAGCTACAGTAGAAGAATTATTAGCACAAACATCAATTACAGAAACAGACAAAACAGTACAAGATGTTTTAACAAACAAAATTGCTACTATTGGCGAAAATATGTCAATTCGTAGATTTGAAAGATTTGAAACAACAAATGGTTTTGTAGAAAGCTATATTCATGGAGATGGAAAAATTGCTGTATTAGTTGAAATGGAAGGTGGAGACAATACTCTAGCAAAAGATATATGTATGCAAATTGCAGCAGCAAGACCAGAATATCTAGATAGAGAATCTGTACCTCAAGAACGTGTAAACCATGAAATGGAAATTTTAAAAGCACAAGCAGTAAATGAAGGCAAACCAGAAGCTGTTGCTGAAAAGATTGTTCAAGGAAGAATTGGAAAATTTTATGGTGAAATTTGTTTAGTAGAACAAGACTTTGTAAAAGATCCAGACCAAAAAGTAGGAAAACTAGTTGAATCAAAGGGCGCTAAAATTGTTAGATTTGCTAGATTTGAAAAAGGTGAAGGACTTCAAAAAAGGAAAGAAAATTTTGCAGAAGAAGTAGCTAAACAAGTAAATGGATAAATAGATGATTGAATAGATGAATTAAATCAATTAATAAAAAATAAACTGTTCTAGAATAAAATAGAACAGTTTATTTTTTATCAATTTCAAATTTCATTTTTTGGTTATTCTTCATTTTTTATTTTTCTATTCTTATTCTTAACTCTTTTCGTTTTCAATTTTTGAAGCAGAAGGAATTGATTGCATAGAATGAGTCTTTATTCTCATGTTATCTAGTTTATTTATTATTTTATCTAAATATTTATTTAAAAACTTATTTAATTTATCAGAACCAAATAAAAAGCAAACAACCAAAGAAATAACAAAAGAAGCAAGAATATATAAGTTATCTGGACCAGGATAAATTTTAGCAAATACTAGAGTAATAGGTCTATGAAATACGTAAATCCATAAAGAATTTCTGCCCCATTTTTGAACAAAATTATATTTACCACCTTTATTAGGTATCATACAAAATAATCCAAAACTTGCGACTAAAGCAATAATATAAACCAATGCTCTTATTAAAACATCGATAAAATGATGATAAGGTTCCATTAATAAATAATTCTGAATGTCATAAGAATAAGAAATAAATACAGCGCTTAATAATGCAAAAACAAATATAATAAATCCTGCAAAAAATACCCATTTCTTTCTTTTTTGTGTGAAAGAGACAATGAAATTCTTAGGAAGATAATATCCAATAAAGAAAAATGGTAGAAAACCTAAGATTTTTTCAATTGCCAATACATTACTAACATCTGAACAAAATCCAGAAAACAAGCTGATAACAAAGCTAACAGGAATGACAATATACCATGTATTACATGGTAAGTACCTAGCAATTACTCTCCAAGCAACAAGTGCAAGTAAATACCAATAAGAAAAAAATGGAGTCAGACCTAAAAGCGTACCAGAAGTAAAAAGCGTGTATAAGACGAAAACAGTATTAAAAATCAAGTAAATCAAAAGATATTTACATGCTTTTTGAAAGTTAATTTCTTTTTTGCTAAAATATCCTGATATAAAAATAAAAGCAGGCATATGGAAAAAATAAATAACATTCACAATATATTTTCCATAATCAAGGCCCGTAAAATTATAAAGAAAATGTGTAAAGACTACTAAAAAAATAAGAAATCCCTTAAAGTTGTCCCAGTAAACAATTCTTTTTAATTGTTCCATTTTATCAATCCCCTTCCAATGGTATTATAAAAGTGATGTTGAAAAATGTCAATAAAATGCCTAAAAATGAAAAA
>CALXQF010000018.1 GCA_944390505.1 uncultured Clostridia bacterium
GACATTTTGTCAGTAATAGGAACGTCCCAGAACTGACAAACAACTAACAACAAGTTGACAAATTTGACAAAAAGCCTAAAAAATGCTATGATTAACTTATAATTTACATAAAAAATTGATTTTTATATACTATTATTAGTAATTATGTAAATCAAACATCAACTTTTTTAATCAGCAAGATAATTAATAATTAAAAAAAATAGGGAGCTGATAGTTATGGGATTATTTGATAAATTCTTACATAAAGATACAAAAAATACTGAAGATAGAGAAGCTACTAAACCAGTAGCAAAACCTACTTCAATGCCACAAATGCCTGCGTTAAATCGTGTACAACAAATGAAAGGCCAAAATGGCAGGTTATATTATCAATTAGATTATTTTGATAAAGATGCATCTTTTAAACAAATGTATGATACCACACGTATTATTGTAGATGCTGTTCCAACTATGATAGCAGGTCACCAAATTTATTCTGCTAAAGTCTCATGGTACGGACAAAATGATGCTGTATATTTAGACCCTCAATATGCTGACATGGGAAGAAGAAATCAATTTACAGATATTAAATTAGGATTAGATGTTAACAAATTCTTTAGTGACCCGGCATATCAAGATGCATTAATGCTTCAATTATTAGAAAAATCTAGGGTAGAAAGATATATTGGAGAAGGTCTAAAAGATACTCCTAAACAACCATGTGGTGATTATATTGGTCATGTAGGAGTTTCGAGCAAATCAAATTCAAATGAATATAGAAAAATATTTAGCGAAGCGGTAGGACGTGAAGTGCATTATTCACATGAAATGGTTACAAAAAGAGAAATACATAAACAATATCAAGAACAACAAAAACAGGCAATGATGGCAAGAAAACAAGCAGAAATAGAACGTTTACAAAAAGAGATTGATGACTTGTCAAAATAAAGTTTAGTATAAAAGACGTTATTTTAATCATGTAATAAAATAAACAAAGAAATGAATTTGCATAGATGACAAAAAAATGCAACATATAAACCCGAAATGTTAGATAAAACATGGAGGGTTTTTATCATGTTGAAATATCGTATTGAGATTGAAAAGTATTACAATTGGATAGTTGATTTTTTAGAATAGAGTATAATATAATAAAAAATAGTATCATTGAAATAAATATCGAAATGAAAAATTATTTCATAAAGAAAAAATAGAGTAAAATATAAAAAAATAAAAAGGAGGTATATAATAATGAAAGTAGTAATCATAGGAGGAGTAGCAGGAGGAGCTACTACTGCTACAAGACTAAGGAGATTAAATGAAAAAGCAGAAATTATTATATTAGAAAGGGGATACCACATATCATTTGCTAATTGTGGTTTGCCCTATTATATAGGAGATGTCATAAAACAAAAAGAAGAGTTATTATTGCAAACTCCACAATCTTTTAAGGAAAGATTTAATATAGAAGTTAGAATCAGACAAGAAGCCATTCAAATAAACAGAGATAACAAAACCGTACAAGTAAAGAATTTAGAAACAGGGGAAGTATATGAGGAAAGTTATGATAAATTAGTGCTTTCTCCAGGAGCAGAGCCAACGAATCCATTCAAAGAAATAATAGATAGCAGAATAAAAACACTTCGCACAGTAGAAGATGCAATTGCCATCAAGCAATATATAGAGGAAAATAAACCACAAAATGTCACCATTATAGGTGGAGGATATATTGGAGTAGAAATGACAGAAAATTTAAGCCAATACTCTGATATGAAAGTAAATATTATAGAGCAATCTTCTCATGTGATAGCTCCATTAGATGAAGACATGGCAAAGTTTATTCACCGAAAATTAAGCAAAAATCATATACAATTATTATTAAATACTACAGTAAAATCAATTCAGTCAAAAGAAAAAATAGAATTAGAATTAGATAGACAATTATACAATAATCATGATATCGATGCGAATAGTATAAAAAATACACATAATATGAATAGTAACAATATACAAAGCAATATAGATTATATGAATAAATCTTTAGAAACTGATTTTGTAATTTTATGTATAGGGGTAAGACCAGAAACAAAGCTTGCAACTTCATGTGGCTTAAAAGTAAATGCAAAAGGAAGTATTATTGTTAATAAATACATGCAAACAGAAGATGAAGACATTTATGCTTTAGGAGATGCTGTGCAAGTTACCAACTTTGTTACCAAAAAGCCAGCATATATTCCACTGGCAGGACCGGCAAATAAACAAGCAAAAGTAGTAGCAAACCATATTTGCAAATTACCTGCAAGATATGAAGGAACAGTAGGAAGCAGTATTTTAAAAATATTTGATAATGCATTAGGAATGACAGGAATTAATGAAGCTACCTGTATAGCAAATGAATTAGAGTATAAAACAATGATTATTTCTCCGTATTCCCATGCTACTTATTATCCCAATGCTACACAAATGACAATAAAAGCAATCTATGAACCAGAAACTGGCAAAATTTTAGGAGCACAGGTATGGGGAAAAGAAGGAGTAGATAAAATAACTGATATTCTAGCAACAGCTATTAGAATGAACATGACAGCACATGATTTAAGTGAATTAGAATTATGCTATGCACCACCATTTTCTTCAGCGAAAAGTCCAATTAACTTATTGGGAAATGCCATAGAAAATGAAATAGATGGATTAGTAGAAACAATTACATGGGAGGAAGTAGAAAAGCAAGAACAACCATATATTTTAGATGTAAGAACAAAAGCAGAGTATGCACATTCCTATTTAGAAAATGCAGTATTCATTCCTTTAGATGAATTAAGACAAAGATTAAACGAATTAGATAAAACAAAAACTATTTTAGTTCATTGCCATACTGGGTTAAGAAGTTATATTGCTTGTAGAATATTAAGCCAAAATGGATTTAGGTGTAAAAATATTATGGGTGGATATTATTTTTATTTTGTATAAAATAGAAAAAACTCCAGAAAAATAATCTGGAGTTTTGTTTGCGTTTTGCTTGTGCAAGAATACACATACAAGTTTATCTCTTACTAAATTGAGGAGCCTTACGAGCTTTTTTAAGACCATATTTCTTTCTTTCTTTCATACGAGGATCTCTTGTTAAGAAACCTGCAGATTTTAATGTTGGTCTATATTCTTGGTTAGCTTCATTTAATGCTCTTGCAATACCATGGCGTACAGCACCAGCTTGACCAGTGAAACCGCCACCTGTTACTTTACAAATTACATCATATTTATCAAGAGTATTAGTAGCAACTAATGGTTGTTTTACAATTACTTTTAGTACTTCTGTACCAAAATATTCATCTAATGTTTTACCATTTACAGTAATGTTTCCTTTTCCTTCTGCTAATCTAACTCTAGCAATTGATTTTTTTCTTCTACCAGTTCCTAAGAATACAATTTTTTCAGCTTTTTTTGCCATTTTATTTTACCTCCCAAACTTCAGGTTTTTGAGCGATATTTTCATGCTCGCTACCAGCATATACTCTTAATTTTTTAGCCATTTGTCTACCAAGTCTTGTATGAGGAAGCATACCTACTACAGCATGTGTCATCATTTTTTCAGGACTTTTTACTAATAATTCTCTAGCTGTCATTTCTTTCATTCCGCCAATATAACCAGAATGACTTCTATAAATTTTTTGATCTAATTTTCTACCAGTTAAGGCAACTTTACCACAATTAATAATAATTACGTGGTCACCAACATCCATATGAGTAGTATAAGTTGGTTTATGTTTTCCTCTTAATAATTTAGCAGCTTCAGCAGCAACTCTACCTAATGGCTTGTCAGCTGCATCAATTATATACCATTTGCTTTCAATTTCACTTTTTTTCACACTATAAGTTGTATTATTCATGGTAAATCATATCCTCCATTTCATTTTTCAAAAATAATCTATAGGAACTACTTTTAAACTACCGGGGAGAAGAATAAAAATAGTTACACTCTTACATACGCTTTAATATTGTAATACAAAAGTAAGGAAAAGTCAAGGAAAATTGTAAATATTACCGAAATATTTTGAGAAAATGAATGTGACAGCAAATAGAAGAAGATTTTTAAAATATGACAAATATTACATTTATATGACATTTTTGTTACAGACAAAAATATATCAAAAAATGACAGCATGAAACCCGCATGACTGTACAATATGAAATATGACAAGATAAAACGTTGCGTGAGGAAATATTTTATCTTGTTTACTTTCGAATACTAAAGTGGTATATAATAAATTATTAGCATAATTTCACAAAAAGTGGAAATAATAAAACTAATGAAAAATAAATAAGGGAGGAAGTAATATGTATTCAAAAGACATAATGTTTTTGAAAATACCACAAGAGAAAAGTAGGAAAAGAAATGAAAAAGGAAGAAGTATAAAAGATAATCGGAATAACATTAATTGCCCTAGTGGTAACCATTGTTATATTGCTCATATTAGCAGGAGTGACAATTAATACAGTGTTTAGCGATGGAGGAATTATTCAAAAGGCACAGGAAGCAGCAAATAGTATGAATGAAGCAATCCAATCTGACTTAGAAGCAATCAATGAGTTAAGCAATGAATTAAGTAATATAATGGGGGATGAAGAAGAGAACCCACCAGAAGAAACATTACCATCAGACGGAAGTTATAGTGAGTCCAAAGGAGTGAATACACCGGATTTAGCGGATGGGCTATTGACCCCAATTGTATGGGACGAAACAGCAAATGAAGGAGCAGGAGATTGAGTAGAAACCACAGGAGATGATGAAGATTGGTATAATTATACAACGACAGATAAAAAGTGGGCAAATGCGAAAACAGAAGATGGAAGTATGTGGGTATGGATATCAAGGTATGCATATCAAATCAGTAGTGGATATCATAGCAATAGCAGTAGTGGAGGAACAATTAATATTAAGTTTATGAACGGAACAGAATACGAATCAGCAGATGAAACAAAAGCACAAGAAACTGATTGGAATAATGCAAGTGGACAAGGAAACTGGAATATCCACCCAGCATTTGAATATAACGGAACAAAAGCAGGAATATGGGTAGCGAAGTTTGAAGCAAGTAGTGTAGAAGGAAATAGCAATAGTACAAGTGGAGATAATACAACAAGTAAAACACTACAAGTAAAACCGGGAGTAGCAAGTTGGAGATATATCCAAGTAAGCAATATATTTGAAGTATGCAAGAACTATAATAGTAGTTTAAATAGCCATATGATGAAGAATAGTGAATGGGGAGCAGTAGCATACTTAAGTAAGAGTAGTTATGGAATCAATGGAGAGATAACGATAAATAGTAATAGTTCATACTACACAGGAGGAGGAAGTGGAAACGCATATGCAAGTAGTAATACAAACCAAAGTACAACAGGAACAGTATATGGAATATATGATATGAGTGGAGGAGCATATGAATATGTAGCAGCATATGTAAACAATGGAAATAGCAATTTAACGACTTATGGAAGTAGTTTAGTAAATGAGACAAGAAGTTATATGAAAGACGTGTACGACATGGGAAGTGTAGATACAAGAGAAGCAAATTATGCAGCCAATAGTGATGTATATGGAGATGCAATTTACGAAACATCAAGTGGAATATACAATAGCAGCGGGGACTCAAACGCTCAGTAATGGCACGGAGACTACTCGGGCTTCCCTTACTCTGACTGGCCGTTCTTTCGTCATGGAGGCTTTTGCAGTGATGGTTCGTATGCCGGTGCGTTCTTTTTCAGTGCCTATACTGGCGATGCGTACAGCTCCTTCGGTTTCCGCCCTGTGCTCGTCTCACCTTGATGGTGACCTTGCACCTTGAGGAAAACTAGAATATTCCAGGCTCGAAGAGCCTGTACAAGTAGAGATGTCAAGAGACTAAAGTCTCTTGATATAAAACATATGTTCTCACCAAATACAAAAACACAATCAACAACTATCAAGCAAACAATCGTTCACAACAAAAATATTCTAAAACTCTTGACAAACAAAAAGTAAATATTGTATAATAATAACGTTAACAAAAAAGAAGCAATCCATGCTCACCTTCACTTTACTAGGAAAAGGTTAATAAAGCATCATAAAATAAAAATGTTTGACTAAGTTTTATCAGCATAAATGTTAATACTCAATAGATTGGTCAGAAAATAAATTGATGTAGTATAGTATGGATTGATTGAAAAAATCAATCTTTTTTTGTTAGGAATAAAATTCAGTTATTTTGTTTATATCAAAGTAGATGTCCAGATAAATATCGAAAGAGTTATCTAAATAGATATAGAAAAATAAAATTTAACTGAATGGAAAGAAAAAAACGGAGGTGTTTGATATCAAACAAGATTTACCAATTAATGAGCAAATAAGAGCAAATAAAGTACAACTCATTGACGAAAATGGAGAAAAAAAAGGAGTAGTAAGCTTAAATGAGGCATTAGATTTAGCTTATGACAAAAAATTAGATTTAGTAATGGTATCTCCAAATCCAGATATGCCTGTTTGCAAAATTATGAATTATGGCAAATACAAATTTGAACAAGCTAAAAAAGAAAAAGAAGCTCGTAAAAAACAAAAGGTATTAGAAGTAAAAGAAATTCGCATTACGCCTAATATTGAACAGCATGATTTTGAATTTAAAGCAAAAAATGCAAGAAGATTCTTGCAAGATGGTAACAAAGTAAGAATTACTTTAAAATTCAGAGGTAGAGAGCTTAACTACATTAAATTGGGTGAAGCAGTACTTCAAAAATTTATAGACGAATTATCTGATATTTCTACACCAGAAAAAAAGCCGATGTTAGAAGGTAAAAATATGTTTATTATATTAGCCAAAAAAGCTGATAAGTAAAATAAATGAAAAGTAAAAGATTTAAAGGAGGAATAGGCTATGCCAAAATTAAAAACAAATAAAGCAGCAAAAAAGAGATATTCTTATACAGCTACTGGAAAAGTAAAAAGAACAAAATGCAATAAAAGACATCTTTTAGCAAACAAAACAAGTAGAGCAAAAACAAGAGGAAAAGTACAAGATGGTTATGCAGACAAAACATGTGAAGCAGGAATTAAAAGAATGCTACCATATGGAAATTAATAAAGTAAAGAACAAGGAGGAAAGAAAATGGCAAGAGTAAAAACAGCGAGAATTACTCGTAAAAAACATAAAAAAATATTAAAAAGAGCAAAAGGATATTATGGAGCAAAACACTACAGATTTAGAATGGCAAAACAAGCTGTTATGAAATCTGGACAATATGCTTATGTAGGAAGAAAAGACAGAAAGAGTAATTTTAGAAAATTATGGATAGCAAGAATTAATGCTGCAAGCCGTCAAAATGGTTTAACCTATAGTACATTAATTAATGGGCTAAAAAAAGCAAACATTGTTATTAATAGAAAAATGCTTGCAGAACTTGCAGTAACAGATCCAAAAGCATTTACAGAAATTGCAGAGTTAGCTAAAAAAGCAAAATAATATCATATTGATTTTAAATGTATATTGAAGACAGAATGAATACATTAATACTGAAATCTAAAACTATTAACATGCAAAGTGTAGAAAATAAAAATTAAAAAAATAATGTAAAAAATAAAAACTTGTTAAAGAATTTCAATCATAGAGAAATTTTTTAGCAAGTTTTTTATTTTGGAATTTTATAGAAATATGAAATATAGCTAAAATTTTGTAATTTAGTGTCTATTTTTACTAGAAATTATTTCTTAATACAATAAAACTGCACTATAAGACAACAAACAATAAAAAATATTGTACTAATAATATAAAACGGAAGCAATAAAAAACATTTTAAAAGCAAGAAAAAAGATTGTCATCAAAATTTAATGCTTTTGTAATATTTTTGTAACAATCAAACCAAAAACAATAAAACCGCACGACTAAATCAAATGACAAAAAACAAAAATGGAAAAAAATGGAATGAGAAAAAATGAAATATTGAATTGAAAATAAAAATGTGTTATTGATATAAAAGAAAATTATATAAAATCAAAAAGAAAGGGAGAGGAAAAATGGAAAACAGGAAAGCCTTGAAGCTGTACACACCATGCATTTATAAAAATGTATGGAACAATTTAATTTGTTTAGAAAAACAAAATAGTGAGCAAATTGATTCTATATTTTTTAGAAAGAAAGGAATCACATTAATTGCTCTTGTAGTAACAATTGTAGTATTATTGATTTTGGCAGGAGTAACTATTAGTACAGTTTTTAGTGAAAATGGACTTATACAAAAAGCACAAGAAGCAAAAGATGTGCAGTTAATAGCAACATACCAAGATAGAATAGAAATTGTGTGCATAAATTGGTCATCAGATAAATCTTTAAATGATGAAATAGGAATAGATAACCTATGGGAAAGAATGAAAGATGCGGGAATCATTTTAGATATAGAAAGAGATGTAGAGAAAATAGATGATAATGGAAATTATGTGATAACAGTACCAGAAGGATATAAATTTCAAATTCATATAGATGAAAATGGAGATGCAGAAATAGAATATATAGGAAAAGATGATGCACTGCTACCATACATACAAAGTATTGAAGTAGCTTAATACCCGACACTTTTAATACACACTTAGAGTATCAATAGATACAAGGCATAAAATATCGCCCAGTAATCGAAAAATACATGTGAAAAGTAGCACAAAAATGACGAAATTATGTCAACATTGTGCTACTTTCTAAATTTAGTAATGAAATTTTAAAATATTTTTCAAATCAAGTGAAAAATTCACATGATAAAAAACACTATGATAAATAGTAAAAAATGGTATTTAAAAGAAAAGACTATACATCGTAAAGCATAAAATTACATTTGATAATGGCAGGTCTAGGACAACAAAAAGCAAGATGAAAATAAAATAAGCCAGTATTAAAAAGCGATATTGTCTTCTTAAAACAAGAGCCATTAGTTTTAGAACATCTGATTTTTAAATAATTCTTAAAATGATTTTTGTTTTTAGAATAATCAGCACCTAAAATAGTAAGCCAAAGAAGAGCAACACACATAAGACCAAATAAAGTAGAAAAAGCATGAATATTACGCATTTTAGTACTTTCTAAATAGAAACCATTAGACTTCTGATTTTTAAAAATAGGTTCAATAGAACCAAAACGAAAACGATAATGTTTGATAGCAAGTCTAGTGCTACCATTAGTTAAAATGAAGAAAGGTTCATCATGAGAATCAGTCTTGCTAACAACAAGTTTCGTTTGAAATTTAAAGCTAGTAATTCTAACACTGTTGAAAATAATAGACTTAGAGAAAAAAGGCTCAATATCAGAGATAGAAGCAATCATGTCAGAATATTCAAAGTTATCAATTTCGATAGCAACATTAGTTTTAGTTCTAATACAATAAGTGCAAGAAAGAGAGTCAATGTGTTGCATAATTTCACGGAAATTAAACCATCTGTCAGCAAGGAAAATCAAGTTGTAGTTTTTAGATTTAAATAAATCAAAAACATAAGAAATGCCCTGATTAATAAGAGATAGAGAAAAAGCATCAGGGTCTTGTTTACCTTTAAAACAGCGAAACCAAAGAGGAATACCGTTGCTTACCAATTTTAAGAGAAAGCAGAAAAATAGTAAAAGAATTTCTGCAATACATGTGGTCAAAGGAAATGTAAACATTAGGATTTTTAGATTTAAAATTAGAAATAACAAAACGAATAATAGAGTCATAAAAAGAGTAAACATCAAATTTAGGATTATTAAAAAATCTTTCTAATCTTCTAATAGAAGAAAAAGGAGAAACAAAGGAAAAATCACCTTTAAGCATCTTGACAATATCAGAAGTAACAACAGATTCGGACTGAACCATACCAAGTATAATGTAGGGAATAATCTTTAAATGAGGTTTAGAGATATTAGGAAAAATATTTCTAAAAAAATTTGATAAATCTCTTGCTAGAGATGTTTGAGTATTATATAATTTAAACATAAAAAACAACCTTCTTTTGTATATTGATTTTGGGTTTATGTCAGTATTTTAACAAAAAGGTTGTTTTTTCGCAATTAAAAATTGAGACGAGTAATGTCATTACTGAAAAATAAAAATGGCTCTATGAAAAAGTGTCGGGTATTAAGATAGCCCCTGCTATTGCAGGGGCTAATAATTATTGCTTTTTTATTTTAGGTTTTGCAATTAAGGATGCAATATAGCCAAAAAATACAGCAGTAGCAATTCCACCAGCAGATGCTTTTACACCGCCAATAAAAGCACCAAGAAGTCCAGAAGTTTGTACCTCTTGTATTGCTCCTTTTGCAAGATTAGCACCAAAACCAGTTAGTGGAACTGTAGCACCAGCGCCAGCAAAATCAATTAAATATTGGTAAATTCCTAAACCTCCTAAGATAGCACCAGTAGTAACAAAAATAACTAATATTCTAGCAGGAGTTAATTTTGTTTTGTCAATTAGAATTTGTCCAACAATACAAATTAATCCTCCTACAACAAAACATTTTAATAATTGCATCCAATCAATGCTTTGTAAAAAATCCATTTTTATTCCTCTCCTTTAAGTAATATTTTTTATTTATCGCTGTATTTTTATCATATCAAAAAATCTTTGAATGACAGATAAATTCAATTTAAAACAAGATGCTGCTAATTTTCAATAGATATTGCATGTGCAATTCCAGGAATACTTTCTCCTTGTTGTGAACTCATAGAGTTCATTAATGCACCTGTAGCAATTAATAAAATTTTATTAATTTTCTTTTCTCTCAATTGTTTGAAAAAGTAACCAGAAAAAGTAGTTCCAATACAAGCACATCCACTTCCACCAGAGTGAGTATCTTGTTCTTCCTTGTTAAAAATTAAAACTCCACAATCTTCATAGTTATTTTGAATTTGAAATCCCTTTGATTCAGAAAGCTCTGTTAAAATTTCTTTTCCAATATAACCCAAATCACCTGTAACAATAACATCATAATAACTAGGCTTTCTACCAGTATCATTAAAATGTACAATTAAACTATCGAGTGCTGATGGCGCCATTGCGGCTCCCATGTTATTAGCATCTTTTATTCCCATATCAATAATTTTGCCTGGTGTAATAGTAGTAATGTAAGGTCCGTTTCCATTAGCGGATAAAATAGCAGCACCTGAACCTGTTACAGTCCATTGAGCACTAGGTGGTCTTTGGTTTCCTAATTCTAGTGGAAAACGAAATTGCTTTTCTGCACTACAAAAATGACTAGAGGTAGCGCATAAAGTATTTGTAGCACCATGACCTTCTATAAATACACTTCCTAAGCATAAGCTTTCTACAAAAGTAGAACATGCACCAAATACACCAAAAAAAGGAATATTAAGTTCGCGTAATCCAAAGCTAGAAGAAATACATTGGTTTAATAAATCGCCTGCAAAACAATAATCAATTTGTTCCATTGGAATACCAGATTTATGAATTACAGTATTAACTGTTTCTTTAATAATTTTACTTTCTGCTTTTTCCCACGTTTTTTCTCCCCAAAACTCATCCTCTAAACATTGGTCGAAATATTTAGCAAGAGGACCTTGTCCTTCTTTTGGACCTACGATACTTGCAGTTTCTACAATAGTAGGCGGAGAGTCAAAACTAATAGTTTGTTTTCCTAAACGTTTCATTTTTTCTCCTTATTTTTCAATAAATTTAGGTTTTTTAAGGAATTACCTATAAACCTATTCATATATTCTTATATTGATTGATATTTTAAATTTCTATATTTTATAAATTTTCCCCAATGTTTAAAATATCTTCAAAAGCTAAAATGTAAAATTTAAGTAAATAAAAGTGCAATGATACCAATAATAACAGAGGCAGAAATACCAAATACTAAAACAGGCCCTGCAACTGTAAACATTTTTCCACCTACTCCCATAACATATCCTTCTGACTTATATTCAATGGCAGGGGAAACAATAGAATTTGCAAAACCAGTAATTGGAATTAAAGACCCAGCACCTGCGAATTTTCCTATTTTATTAAAAATATTTAAACTGGTTAAAAGAGCAGATATGGCAATTAAAACAATGGAAACTACTGTTGAACTTGCTGTTTTATCCATTCCTTGATAAATACAAAAATCCATAATAATCTGACCAATACTGCAAATGAGGCCTCCAACCCAAAAGGCATTAAAACAATTCTTTAAGATAGGTGAGTTAGGCGATTTTTTATCAACATAATTGCTATACTCTTGTTTTGTTTCAAGTGGTTTCATACTTTTCCTCCTTATTTTAATCTCTATCTCGATCAATGACAAAAGTTAAATCTAAATCTACAAAATATTGTGTTAATTTTTTCCCTTCAATTTTAGCTCTTTGTTCTAAAATTTTTACACTAGATAAAAAGTCAATTGTTTTAGAAGCTTCTGCAACTGCTTGAACAACTGCATCCTTCCAAGATACTGTAGATGTACCCGTAATAATTAAATGTTTTTCAATTCCCATTTTTATAACCTCCATTCAATTTTTGCTATTTCTAGCATTTCCGAAAAATTAGAAATTATACAAAAAATATGAAATTAATGAGAAATTAATACATCAGAAAGTTTTGTTGCATCATTTTCTAATGATAAATAGAAAATTCCTACCTTAAAAGATAAACACAATTAGGATCATTTTTTCTTTAGTTCTGTATATCTTGCATATAATTTGCTCATAATAATAGTACCTCATCTATAAACATGAGAAATACAAAAAAATTACATTTTTTTATTTCCTTATTTTTACATTTAAAAATGATGTAACCATTATAGCAGAAAATCATAGAAAATAAGATGTTTTTAAAATACATGTTTTTTATTGTAAAAGCAAGAAAAGATATTGTTTAAAAATTCAAAAAAGCTTGGTAAACTAAAAGCAGGTGATAAAATATGAGTGAAGTAAGTAAAAAAAGTGTTTTAATAAGATATAAATTAAAACAATTACGATTAAGCAAAGGATACACACAAACTAAAATAGCAGAAGTACTAGGCGTGTCTCCACAACATTATGGAACATTAGAGAGAGGAATTAATTCTTTTTCCTTAGATAATATTTTAAAATTGTGTGATTTTTATAATGTAACTATCATGAGCATTTTAGGGGAATTAAGAAAAGTAGATAGAAAAAGAAAAAAAGAATGTGAAAAATTAGTGAACCAAATACAAGAATTAGGTGAGGAACATCAAGAGGTTGTTTCTCATATGGTTGACTATTATAGGCAATTAGAAAGAAAAAGCATGCACCAAAATATTATTATGAATAAGAATAATAAAAAACTTAATTTTCAACAAGAAGAGGATGAAGAGGAGTTACAAGAACTGATTGAAAATTTGGAACAAGAAATCAAACAGCAAGAGACAATGATAGGAAGAAGGCAAAAAGAAAATAAAAAAAGGAAAACTACCAAAAAGAAAAAAGAAGTTTTGCGACAAGATAAAACAATTCAAAAGAAAGAAGTAGAACAGCCAAAAGAACAAAAATAATATAATAAAAAGTATTCACTAAAATAGAAAACTATGATATAGTAATAACAGAACTTTTTAAGGAGAAATGTAAAAATATGAGGAAGATACTAATTGTTATTATTTTAGCTATTTCTATTATAGGGTTATTTTATTTAGTAAGTAATAATTATGTAAAAGACGAAATGACAGATAAAACTAATTTTATTATCAATAATAATAATGTAACTACTAGTTTAAAGCATGATCTTTTGTTGCAAGATGGAGTAGTATATATTTCTATGGATGACATTAGCAACTTCTTTGATAATACAATTACTTATGACGAAGAGTATGATCATATTATTACCTGTTCTGAAAAGAAAACGGCGAGTATACCAATAGGAGAAAATGTTATTCAAATTAATAGTGCTAATCTAACATTAAAAGCAGGTGTTATAGAAAAAGATAATACTTACTATATTCCTATTTCAGAACTAGGAGATGTGTATAATATTAGTACTACTTACATAGAAGGAACCAATATCGTAACAGTGGATTCTTTAGACAGAGAATATTCAATTGCTACTACAACTAAAAATGTATCTGTGAAATATAAACCAACTACATTTTCTAGAACAGTAGCAAAAGTAGAACAAGGAAGTACTCTAATTATTGCAAATAGAAGTGAATTTCCAGTACCAGATGGATGGACAAGGGTTAGAACAGAAGATGGAATTTTAGGCTATGCAAAACTAAACCAAATGGGAGAGATTAATCAAATCCGTAGTAATATGGAGGAGGAAAAACCAATAGATGGTAAAGTAAGTTTGGTGTGGGATTACTATTCAATATATGTTTATGCACCAGATAGAGAAGAAACTACCGTAGATGGAGTTAATGTAGTATCACCAACATTTTTCAGAGTTGGTGAAGGGGGAGAAGTATTAACTAATATTGAAGAACAAGGGCAAAGTTATATTCAATGGGCAAAACAAAATAATTATGAAATTTGGCCAATGATTTCTAACGAAAACTTAAGTATGGACAATCTTTCTACTATACTCAGAGATTATAAAACAAGAGAAAAGCTAATTAATGAAATTATAGATAATATTGTAACTTATCAGTTAGATGGGGTTAATATTGACTTTGAAGGAATGCATGAAGAAGACAAGGATTATTTTTCTCGTTTCCTTATAGAATTAGAACCACGCCTCAATGAAATAGGAGTAACATTATCAGTAGATGTAACAGCACCAGACGGAGCACCGGATTGGTCCTTATGTTATGATAGATATACAATTGCAAAAGTAGCAGATTATATTATTTTTATGGCTTATGACCAGTATGGAGCATCTTCAACAGAAGCTGGAACAACTGCTGGTTGCGGATGGGTAGAAGAAAATATTCAAAAGTTTTTAGGACAAGAGGCTGTACCAGCAGAAAAATTGATTTTGGCAATTCCATTTTATACAAGACTTTGGGAAGAGGTAGATGGAGAAGTTATAGAAAAACCTACTGTAAGTATGAAAAATGTGGAAGAAGTTTTACCAGATAGTGTGGAAAGAAAGTGGGACGAGAACTTGAAACAATATTATGTAGAATATGTAGAAGATGGTTCAACTTATAAAATGTGGATAGAAGATGAAAAATCTATTGAAGCAAAATTAAACTTAATTGAAGAATACAATTTGGCAGGAGCAGCTTTTTGGGAAAAAGACATGGAAGATTCTACAATATGGAGCCTTATTTCTGAAAAATTAGGAGTTTAAGTAAAAAAAGAAAGTGATAAAAAAGAAAATACTACAATATAATAGAACAAGCTATTATATTGTGGTATTTTTTTATGAATGCTTTCGAAAATAGTTTTTATGGGGTTATAAGGAATAAAAGTAATGATAGTGAGGTGATTTTTTTGCTGGGATATGTAAAATTAAAAGATACTAATGAAGAACTTTATGAAAGTGACTTATTACAACAATTACATAAAAATAGTTCAGCTTTTCAAAAAATTCAATATTGGTTATGCTATGCCTATTTTCAATT
>CALXQF010000019.1 GCA_944390505.1 uncultured Clostridia bacterium
TTACATTCTACATTAAACTTATTTTTATTGCAAGTACTTTTTTATATATTTTTTAATTATTCCTCTTCTGCCTCTTGGAATTGGCTATTATATAAATTAGCATAAAATCCGCCTTTAGCAAGTAATTCCTCATGAGTTCCTTGTTCAATAACATCTCCTTGGTTCATTACCAAGATAGTATCTGCATTCTTAATGGTAGACAATCTATGAGCTATAATAAAACTGGTTCTTCCTTTCATCAAATTATCCATAGCAGATTGAATTTGTTGTTCAGTTCTGGTATCAATTGAACTTGTTGCTTCATCTAGTATTAAAATTTCTGGATTTGTTAATATAACTCTGGCAATGGTTAATAATTGTTTTTGTCCTTGCGAAATATTACTAGACTCTTCATCAATCACCATGTCATAGCCTTTTGGCAATGTTTGAATAAAGTGATGTACATGTGCTGCTTTAGCTGCTGCTATTACTTCTTCATCTGTTGCATCTGGTTTTCCATATTTAATGTTTTCTTTAATGGTTCCACCAAATAACCATGTATCTTGTAATACCATTCCAAACATTTGCCTTAATTCTCCACGGTTAAAGTCCTTTACATTGTGCCCATCTACTAAAATTGCTCCACTATTTACATCATAAAATCTCATTAATAGTTTTACCATAGTTGTTTTTCCTGCACCAGTTGGTCCTACAATTGCTACTTTTTGACCATCTTTCACAGTTTCGTTAAAGTCGTGAATAATAATTTTATCTTCATTGTATCCGAATTTTACATGGTCAAAGGTAACGTTTCCTTTTAATCCTTTTGTAGATACCGCATTTGGAATTTCTTGTACTTCTTCTTCCTCTTCTAAAAATTCAAAAATTCTTTCAGAAGCCGCAACCATAGATTGTAACATACTAGAAATTTGGACAATTTGGTTGATTGGTTGTGTAAATTGTTTGTTATATTGTATAAAAGATTGAATATTACCTACTGTAATTCTTCCTTGTACTGCTAAATATCCACCTAAAATAGCAACTCCTACATAACCAACATTTCCTGCAAAGTTCATAATTGGATGCATTAAACCTGACATAAATTGAGATTTCCAGCCAGAATGATAAAGCTCTTTATTCATTTTATCAAAATCTTCTATTGCTTTTTCTTCTCCATTAAACACTTTTACAATATTATGCCCACTATATACCTCTTCTACTTGACCATTCACATGACCTAAATAATCTTGTTGTGCCTTGAAGTATTTTTGAGATTTTTTTACAATAAATCTTACTACTAACGCTGTAATTGGTAAAATAATGATAGAAATGATTGTCATGGTTACACTAATCGATAGCATCATAATCAAGATTCCAATGATTGTACAAATAGCTGTAATAATTTGTGTAACACTTTGGTTCATATTTTGTGAAAAAGTGTCTACGTCATTGGTGATAATAGATAGCACTTCACCATTGGTTCTTTTATCAAAATATTTCATTGGCAATTTATTAATTTTTTTAGCAATGTCATTTCTCATACGATAGGTTAATTTTTGTGATACATTAGTCATTAAAAAGCTTTGAATTGCTGAGAATAGCATGCTAATAATGTATAAAGCAAGTAAAGTAAGTAAAATTCCTGCAATTTTTCCAAAGTCAATTCCAGTACCACCTGATAATTTGCTAATTAGTCCATTGAAAATTTCGGTTGTTGCATTTCCTAAAATCTTTGGCCCTACAATCATAAAAATAGTACTTCCAATAGCAAAAATAAATACAATTAATAATTGCCATTTATAATCTGCTAAATAATGTTTTATCAATTTTTTAGTAGTTTCTTTAAAATTCTTTGGTTTTTCCACTGCTCCTGGTCCATGACCTGGTCCCATACCTCCCATTGGAGGTTTTTTACTATTATTTGCCATTATTCCAATTCCTCCTTTGAAAGTTGTGATAATGCGATTTGTCTATACACTTCGCAATTTTTCATTAATTCTTCATGTGTTCCTTTTCCTGCAATTTTTCCATCGTCTAATACAATAATTTGATCTGCATTTAAAATAGTGTTAATTCTTTGTGCTACAATAATCACTGTTTTATTTTCTGTTTTTTCTTTTAATGCTTCTCTTAATTTTGCATCTGTTTTATAATCTAATGCAGAAAAGCTATCATCAAATACGAAAATTTCCGGGTCTTTTGCAACTGCTCTAGCAATAGACAAACGTTGTTTTTGCCCACCAGATACATTGCTACCACCTTGTGCAATTTCAGAGTCATATTTATCTGGTTTTTGTTCAATAAATTCTGTTGCTTGTGCAATTTCTGCTGCTAATTTCATTTGCTCATCTGACATATTTTCATTACTATATTTAATATTTGACTCAATTGTACCTGAGAATAATATACCCTTTTGTGGTACAAAACCAATCACATTTCTTAATTCTTTTTGTGTTACATCTTTTACATTCACATCATCTACTAAAAGTTCTCCACCTGTTACATCATAAAAACGAGGAATCAAGTTAACGAGTGTAGATTTTCCGCTTCCTGTACTACCAATAATGGCAGTTGTTTTTCCAGGTTCTGCTGTAAAGCTAATATCAGTTAACATATCTTCATCTGCATCTGGATAACGGAATGATACATTTTTAAATTCTACATATCCTTTTTTATTACTGTCTAAATGTTTTGGCTCTACTGGATCTTTTATCATATTTTCTGTTTCTAATACTTCATTAATACGTTTTGCAGATACACTTGCTCTTGGTAGCATAATAGAAATAATAGAAATCATTAAGAATGCTATTACAATTTGCATTGTGTATTGTAAGAAAGCCATGATATCTCCTACCTGCATAATACCTGCATCTACATTGTGTCCTCCTACCCAAATGGTTAAAAGAGAAATACTGTTCATTACAAGCATTAACACTGGCATCATTAAGTTCATTGCTTTGTTAACAAACATATAGGTTTTCATTAAGTTTTTGTTGGCATCTTCAAAACGTTTTTCTTCTCTTTTTTCAGTATGGAATGCTCTAATAACAGGAAGACCTGTTAGTATTTCACGAGATACTAAATTTAGTTTATCTATTAAGTCTTGTAACTTTTTGAATTTTGGCATAGCAATTCCAAATAGAAGCCCTACAATTAAAATAATAGAGCCTACTGCTACTCCAATAATCCATGCCATAGAATTATCACTTGTTGCCAAAACTTTAAAGAATCC
Source organism: uncultured Clostridia bacterium (assembly GCA_944390505.1). Classification (GTDB taxonomy): domain Bacteria; phylum Bacillota; class Clostridia; order TANB77; family CAG-508; genus CAG-273. Next base: position 3,212 of record CALXQF010000019.1, read on the forward strand.
GCCTATACCAATAATTGGTGCATATACCACTACTCTAAATAGCATGGTAATTAACATTTGAATTTGTTGAATATCATTAGTACTACGTGTAATTAAGGATGCTGTTGAAAATTGTTTAAACTCACTAGTTGAAAATCCTAGTACTTTCTTAAAGATTTTATCTCTTAAAGTTTCACCTAATTTTGCGGCAACTCTTGAAGATAAGAACATAATACAAACTGCTGCTGCCATACTAACAAAGGCAACACCTAACATTTGTAAACCAGTCCACCATATATAATTACTTTGGTAATCATCTGTGTTGATTCCTACTGCTTGATATTCCGCTTTTACTGCAGTAATTGCAGCCTGTTCAATGACACTGTCTGTCATCGTATTCATTTGATTTGTAATTTCTTCTAAAATTTCATTACTATCATCTGACTGTATCTCTAGCATTGTTGTTATGATATCTAATGCACTAGAATCTTGATATTGATTTCTTAAAGCTACTGGCATTTCAGAAAGCATACTTTGCTTTAATTGCTCTGCAGTTTCACCTGTGGTTAAAGTTTGAACTATCATCAAAGGCTTTGCCATTTTAGAACTTAATGAGTCAATCTCTTCTTCGTTTAAAGAATCCAAAATATATAGTTCTTCATCTTCTAGAGCTGGATAATCTTCTACATATTTTTCATATTCTTTTTGTTCTAAATTATCTTGTGAAATTAAAGTATAATTTTCTAGGATATCTTCATCATCTTCTGAAAATAGCAATACATCATCCATCGTAGATTTACGAATAACCTCTGGTGCAGCACTTTCTATACCACCTTGTTGTATACCAACATTCACAATTTTAGAAGTATAGTCTGGTAAATTTAAGTCTGCTGTAGCTTGCAAAATTAATAGCAAAATAATAATAACAACAGATACCCATGATTTGTTTAAGTTTTTTAATACTTTGAACATTGTTTTCCTCCCTTTAAAATTTTATTTCTCGTATTAGTAATTTATCATGCTATTGGTAGTCATATTACTTACCGAATACGTTATTTATTTTTTGTGTCATTTATTTTAACACACCATTTTTTAAATAATCAATCATTTTTAAATATTCTTTTCTGGCTTTTTCTGTAGATTGATATTTAAAGTTATTAACTAGTGCTTTTCTGGTAATTAAATACAACATTTGTATTACAATATGTAAGTCTTCTTCATTTTGTATCTGTAAATTTGATGTATCAATTAACCTAATAAATTCCTCTTTATGAAACGGACCTTTAATATCCTTTGGAATACGTAATATAGACGATTCGTCTTCTACCACTTTTGCATTTTCTATTAATCTTTTATAAAATTGCAAATCTTTATCTTTCCACGCTTTTTTTGTTATGTAGTCATAAATCGCTAAGTAAGCTTCAAAAATATCTCCTTTTGACTCTTGTAACTTTTCTCTAATGAAATTATCCAAATTATCTATATCGTCTTTCATCATATATTGTAGTAAGTCTTCTTTGGATGTAAAGTATTGATAAAAGCTACCTCTTGCGATTTCTGCTCCTTCTACGATATTTTTAATAGATGTTTGCTCAAAAGGAACTCTAGTAAATTCCTCTTTTGCAGCTTGCAATATTTTATTTTTCTTTTCTTCTGGTAGTTTCATAAATGTTTCTGTTGGCATTTTTCATTCCCCTTTACTTCAAAAAATGACACCATGTCATATATTATATGTGACACAGTGTCATTTGTCAATAGTTTTTTTATTATTTATTTACAAAATCTATGATTTCCTATAGTAACAGTCATTGGCCTTGACCAAATCCATTTATTTGTTGCAGTACTTGGATTAAAGTAATAAATTGCTCCATAAGTTGGATCCCAGCCATTTAGTGCATCTTGTGCAGCTTTTTTTGCAGTACTATTAGGTGTTAAATTAATTTGCCCATCACTTACTACATCAAATGCCCCACTTTGATAAATTACCCCTGCAATAGTATTAGGAAAAGAGCTACTTTTTACACGGTTTAAAACCACAGCAGCAACTGCTACTTGCCCTGTATACGGTTCTCCTCTTGCTTCTCCATATACTAATCTCGCTAATAAGTTTAAATCGCTAGAATTGGTCGAGTTGGAAGAAGAATTATTAGAAGAATTAAAAATCCCCATTGCTGCTAAGGTATTTTTTCCAGCTATTCCATCTACTGTTAATCCGTTTTTAGACTGAAACCATCTTACTGCTGCTTGTGTTTGGCTACCATAAATTCCATCTACATTTCCGCTGTAATACCCCCATCTCTTTAATTTTGTTTGAATTTGCCTTACCTCTTCTCCTCTGGAACCATATTTAGATAATGCTTCTGTTTCACTATTTCTAAAAAAGATTTGATAAGAAAGAAATAAACTAAATATGCATGTAATCACTATCATTGCTGTAATCGGCTTTTTCTTTTTTATTAACTGTTTTTTCCACATAAAAAATACACCACTTTCAATTAAAATCATCTACTGTTATTTTAACCAAAATTAGTGTATTTATACATTTTTAAAAAATACCTACAATGTTCTCATTCTCATCAATGTCAATATGTTCTGCTGCTGGGATTTTAGAAAGACCTGGCATAGTTACAATTTTTCCTGTCAAAACTACTATAAATTCTGCACCTGCTTTTAAAATAACATCTTGCACATGAATTTTAAATGGGTCTTTACATTCTAAATTTTTAGGATCGTCTGATAAAGAATATTGTGTTTTTGCAATGCAAATTGGAAATTTACTATAACCTAATTTTTCAATTTCTTCAATTTTTTCTAAAGCTTCTTTGGTATATTCTACATTTGTTGCCCCATATATTTTAGTAGCTACTGACTCAATTTTTTGTGTAATTGTTTGTTTATCTTCATAAGCCATTTTAAAATGATATGGCTTTTCTACTAATGTTACTATTTTTTTAGCTAAATCTTTTGCACCTTCTCCACCTTTTTCCCAGCTTTCTACCAAGCTTAGTTCTATTCCTTTTGCTTGTAATTTTTCTTGTAAAAATTCAATGTCTTTTTGTGTATCATGCGTATATTTATTAATAGCAACTATTACATTTAGTCCATACTGATTTTTTAAATTGTCAACATGTTTTTCTAAATTATGAAATCCTCTTGCTAAATATTCTATGCTTTCATTTTTTATTTCATCTTTTGGCATTCCACCATGATATTTTAATGCTTTAATAGTAGCTACACAAACTACTGCATCCGGTTGTAAGTTTGCTTGCCTACATTTGATATCTAGAAATTTTTCTGCACCTAAATCTGCTCCAAATCCTGCTTCTGTTACTACATAATCTCCTAGTTTTAAAGCTAATTTGGTGGCTATTACACTATTACATCCATGTGCAATATTAGCAAAAGGTCCACCATGTACAATAGCTGGTGTTCCTTCTAATGATTGTACCAAATTAGGGTTAATTGCATCTTTCAATAATACTGTCATAGCCCCATCTGCTTTTAAGTCTCTTGCAGTAATTGGCTTATTCTCTTTTGTATATCCCACAATAATATTGCCTAATCTTCTTTTTAAATCATGAATATCCGTTGCTAAACAGAAAATCGCCATTACCTCAGATGCAACAGAGATATCAAATCCATCCATTCTAGGTACAATATTCTTCTCTTCAGATAATCCAGTATTCACTTTTCTTAATTGTCTATCATTTAAATCAATACATCTTTTCCAAACAACTCTATCAAACCCTAATTCATTGCCAAAATAAATATGGTTATCAATCATAGCAGAAAGTAGATTGTTGGCTGATGTAATTGCATGAATATCACCTGTAAAATGTAAGTTAATATCTTCCATTGGTGCTATTTGGCTGTGGCCTCCACCTGTTGCTCCACCTTTAATTCCGAATACTGGTCCTAATGAAGGTTCTCTTAATGCTAAAACTGCATTTTTCTCTATTTTTCTTAAACCATCAGCTAAGCCAATTGCCATCGTTGTTTTTCCCTCTCCAAGTGGTGTAGGATTAATTGCTGTTACTAAGATTAGTTTTCCATCTTTTTTATTTTTTAGTCTCTTGGTGACTTTTGGGGAAATTTTTGCTTTATATTTTCCATATTGCTCTAGTTCGTCTTCTTCTATTCCTATCTTTTGCGCTATTTTTGTAACTTTTTCCAGTTTAGTATTTCTTGCAATTTCAATATCTTCCAATTTGTTTTCCCCTCCATTTTTATTTTATAAACATTTTGTCAGTTTTTAGGAACGTCCCAAAACTGACAAAAATTAAAAAATTAGCCCTACTATTAAACCAATTAATGCTCCTACTAATACTTGAAATGGTGTATGACCAAGTACTTCTACTAATCTTTCTGAAACTTGTACTCCCGTTAATCCTGGAGTTTCTACAATTTTGTTTAATAATTTTGCCTGCTTTCCTGCTGCTCTTCTAATTCCTGCTGCATCATACATTACCACAAATGAAAAAATAACTGATACACCAAATAACGGTGATTGTATTCCTACATCTTTACCAATCATCGTTGTTAATGCTATTACAACTGCAGAATGGGAACTTGGCATTCCCCCTGCTTGTAGTATTCTTTTAAAATTAAATTTCTTTGTGGTCACTAAATCATAAATTACCTTAAATAATTGTATTCCAAACCATACCAAAAATGGAATTACAATATATTTATATTCTTGTATAAATTCAATTATCCCCTGTATCATTTGATTTTATTCCTCTTCCTGTATAAAATTTTCTTCTTTTATATCATTACCATCTTTTAATAAAATAGTAATTCTTTTTTCTGCATTTTCTAAAAAATCATTGCACTTTTTAGATAACTTCATTCCTTCTTCAAACTTTGCAATAGAAGTGTCTAGGTCTAAATCCCCTTTTTCTAATTGAGTGGCAATCACTTCTAATTGTTGCATAGTTTCTTCAAAATTTAAATCTTCTTGTTTTTTCTCTGCCATCATTTTCTCCTATCTCTATATTTCTTTTTTTCTTGCTTTATATTTTGCATAGCTGATAATTACTTAATTCTTCTATTACTTTTTCTATTTTTCTGTTACAATCTCGGTATCTACATCTACAATATAAAACTGAATAGATTCTGTAGTAGTAGTATCATATACAGTTACCCCATATTTTCCATCATTTTGCACGCTTACGTTAAAAGAAACACCGTCTAAGCTTCCCCAATTTTGTTTCCATTCTTCTTTTACAAGTTCTATTGCTTTTTCTTCTCTTGGTGTCATACGATTGTCGTCTTCTGTTAAGCCTTCATCACTTTCTGTTTCTGAACTATTCTGATTAGCAGTTTGACTAACTTGTTCTTGTACTTTTTCATTCTCTTGCGTTGTTTGGTTTTCTGTATTGTTTACCACATTTTGATTAGTTTCTTCATTTAATATTTCATTTAACATATTCTCTAATCCAGTATTAGCATCTTGCAAAACATTTTCTCCTGTTGAATTTGCATCCATTGGTTCTGTTTGAAAATTTTGATACAGTACAAAAACAATGATAAATAATACTATAATAATAGCAATCACAATAATTGTATTTCTTATACCTTTACTCATATTTATCCCTTCTTTTTATATAATTTTTGCCATAGTTTTTCCATCTTGCATTTGAATTGAAATTTCATCTTGCTGATTTAATTGTTTTACACTTTTTACAACTTGTCCATTTTTAGAAATAATACCATAGCCCCTTGCTAAAGTTTTTAATGGACTTAATGCATCTAGTTGTAACATTAATTTCTGCGCTTTTACCTTCTCTTTTTCTAATTTTTGTATCATAGCATATTCCATTGACTTTACCCTCATGTCAATCACCATATACTGTTCATTAATTTTTTGCATTGGCTGTGTAAAAACTCTACTTTTCATACATTTTTCATAACGCAATTGCATCAATTGTAATTTTCTCATTAATGATTGTTGATAACGATTTGCATATCCTTGTAATTTTCCTTTTAATTCTTCAACATTAGTTACCGCTAACTCTGCTGCAGCAGATGGGGTTGGAGCTCTTAAATCTGCTACAAAATCGCTAATGGTAAAGTCTGTTTCATGTCCTACTGCTGAAATAATTGGAATTTCCGAGTGATAAATTGCCCTTGCAACAATTTCTTCATTAAATGGCCATAAATCTTCTAATGATCCTCCACCTCTTGCAATAATAAGTACATCTGCTAAATTGTTTTCATTCATAAACTGTATGCCTTCTGCAATTTTTTGTGCTGCTCCTTCACCTTGTACTGGTACAGGAAGTAATCTAATATGCACATTAGGGTTTCTTCTGGTAGAGACATTAATAATATCTCGAATAACTGCTCCGGTATTAGAAGTTAATACACCTATATTGTTTGGCATCATCGGAATTTTCTTTTTATGGGTTGTATCAAATAGTCCTTCTTTTTCTAGCTTTGCTTTTAGTTCTTCAAATGCTGCTCTTAAATCACCTAGCTTTCCTAATTGTTTCATTGCCTTTGCATAAAGTTGATAAGTACCGTCTCTTTCAAAAACAGAAACACTTCCTAAAATCATTACTTTCATTCCATCTTGTGGTACAAAATCTAAATGACTTGTATAAGACTTGAACATGATACATTTAATTAATGAATTTTCATCTTTTAAGGTAAAATACATATGTCCTGTATAATGATGTTTAAAGTTAGAGATTTCTCCTTCTACCAAGACATTAGCAAAAAACTCATCATTTTCAAATTTTTCTTTGATATATTTATTTAATTCACTAACACTAATTGTTTGATAATTCATATTGACCCCTTATTGGTAGTTATATATGATTGCATTAAACATTATCTGTAATGCCAGCTTGTTTAATAATATTGGCCAAAATTCCATTAATAAAGGAAGGTGAAGTATCATCTCCATATTTTTTGGCTAATTCTACCACTTCATTTACTACAACCTTATATGGTAATTTTACATAAATCATTTCATAAACTGCTAATTTTAATAAAACAAGATTTACTTTTGAAATTCTACTAATTTCCCATTTTTCTTTTAAATTTTGAGAAATTAATGTTAGAATTTCCTCTTGATGTTCTAAAATACCATAAGCAGTCTGTATAATATATTCTTTTACTTTTGGTTGCTCTATATTTTGCTCTTGTAAAAAAATATCAATCTGTTCTTCATATTCTTCTTTGTCTATTTTTTGAATTTCTAGGCTATATAATAATTCAAAAGCTAATTGCCTAGTTTCTGTTCTTGTCATGCCTCATTACTCCTATCTTATCAATGAATAATTATTTTTCCTATATTTTTGTATCTATTATAAACAATAAATTTTTCTTGATTTATAGTTTGTCAATAAAATTCTTAGTCTTTTCCTTTACGCTTTCCTTATTTCTTTGTATATAGTTTCCGAAATAAACACAAACAATAATTAAAAGAATAGCAATAATAAATTTATATAAATCAGTACAAAATAGAATAATTGCTAATACAAGGCCTACTAAAAATCCTATAATGGCACCACCATATTTGTCACAAAAAATTTTAAAACTATCCATTTTTAGTTCCTCCTATTCTTGTATCATATTTTTTTCTGGCTCAATATCTTTTACTTTAATGTTAACCTCTTTTACTTCTAAATCTGATGTTTTCTTAATTGTTGTTTTTATTTTTGTTTGTAAATTAGTTGATAATTCTTTAATAATTGCATTTTCTTTGACACTTAGATTAACAAATACTTTTACGTTATTCTCTTTATCTAGTTCTACTCTTGTTGTTACATTTTCTGCACTTTCAAATCCTTTTACTACATTATTTACTAAATTTTCTAATGTATCTTTTGTAATTAATAATTTACCATCTGCATTTTCTAATAAAATACCATTTTTATAGTCGTTTTCTTGTTTAGAACTAGAATCAAAAAAGATACATTTAATAGCTAGCAAAATAAAAATTACACTTAATGCTAGCAAAATATTAGAAGATATTTGATCTTCTATTGCACGTGTCATGATTTGATATACAAAATCAACATCAAGCCAACCAAAAATCATTAAACATACAATCACAGATAAGATTAAAATTAATGTAGAAAAAAGAGCTAGTCCTATTCTATCTAAAATTTTCATATTAAATTTCTTCCTTTCTTACTTTTATTGTTCTCCTTATATGGAAATAGGCACGGCAAGTTAACATCACCGTGCCTTATCATATTAATTATTTTCTGTTTTGTCAGTTGTTGTCATATTTTCTGTACTAACACCTTGAACATGAACATTTACTTCAACTACTTTTAGCCCTGTCATATTTTCTACTGCTTTTTTTACTCTGTTTTGAATTTCAAATGCAACATCTGGAATTCTAGTTCCATATTCTACAATAATGTTAACATCTATTTTAGTTTCTTTTTCTCCAGATTCTACTTTAATTCCTTTTGATAAATTCTTTTTACCACTAAGTACCTCTGAGATTCCTCCAGCAAATCCTCCGGACATATCGGCTACTCCTGGTACTTCAGATACTGCAACTCCTGCAATTACTGCAATTACATCATCTGCAATTTTAATATTTGTATTATTTTCTAGTGCTACTTCCCCATTATTTTCTACTACTTCTTCTACATTATTTGTTTCTCTATTTTCTTCCATAAAGAATCCTCCTTTTTCTTACGAAATTATATATCATAAGTATACCAATACTCTTGAAAATTTACAACCATTTTTTCAAAATTCATTAATTTTTAATAATTGCAATTGGTTATTCAAAAATGGTTCCTGCTTGTATTGGATTTCCCCTCAAAAAATCCTTTGCATTCATTCTTTTTGCATTTTCTGCCTGTACCTCTAGTATTTCTAAAATTCCCTCATTTGCCTGTATAAATAAGCCTTGTTTTGGAGTAGCAAATAGAACTGTTCCTGGCTCTATTTGTTTTAATTTATAAGCATATTCCTTTAGTTCTTCAAATTGATTTAGTAATTCTTGTTGCGAAAGCAATTTTGCTCTCCAAAATTTTAGTTTTTTTCCATTTAAAAAGCTATATGCTCCCATAATTGGATTTAAACCTCTTATTAAATTCATAATTTGCCTAGCAGACTGATGTTCCCAATCAATTTTTGCCATTTCTTTTTGTAACATAGGAGCCAATGTAAAATTTTCTCCTTGTTTTGTTCTTGGAGCCTTACCTTCTTCCATTAATTTTAATGTCTCTACTAAAAGTTCGCCTCCTATTTTACTTAGCCTATTCCAAAGTTCTCCTGTTGTTTCTTCTTCTCCAATAGCAACTTCCTTTTTTAAAATCATGTCTCCTGTATCCATCCCAACATCCATATACATTGTTGTAATTCCTGTTGTTTCATCTCCATTTAACACTGCCCACTGAATTGGAGCCGCTCCTCTATATTTTGGAAGTAAAGAGCCATGTATATTAATACAGCCTAATTTTGGAATTTCTAACAATTCTTTTGGTAAAATTTTTCCATAAGCCACAACACAAATCACATCTGGTTGTAGTTTTTTTATTTGGTCTAAAAACTCTACATTATTTTTAACTTTTTCAGGTTGATAAACTGTTAGTCCCTTTTCTAATGCGTATTGTTTCACTGGCGATGCAATCATTTTCATGCCTCTGCCCTTTGGCTTATCTGGATTAGTTACAACACCTAGTATTGGATATCCTGCCTCTACTAAACATTTTAAAGATTCCTGTGCAAAATCAGGAGTTCCCATAAAAACAACTCGAAGCATTTTTGCCCTCCTATTTTTCTTTTTTTCTTTCTTCTTTCTTTTCTTCTGTCACATATTCTAAAGTTCCTGGAATAATTTTGTCTACAAAAAGCACTCCATCTAAATGATCTAATTCATGTGAAAGTGCTTGTGCGAGCAGTCCTTCTCCTTTAATCTTTATCTTTTTTCCGTTTTCATTTAGGGCCTCTATAATCACTTCTGCCGGTCTAATAATTTTAGCAAATTGGTTTGGAAAACTTAAGCAACCTTCTTCTACCTCTTGTTCTCCTTTTTGCTTGACAATTTTTGGATTGACTAATTTTATCGGACCTTTGTCATCATATAAATCAATCACAACTACTCTTTTTAAAATTCCTACTTGTGGTGCGGCAAGTCCAACTCCATTATAGGCATGCAGTGTTTCTACCATATCATCTAATAATTCTCTTATTTTATCATCTACTGCTTCTACTTCTCTTGCTTTTTTTCTTAAAACTTCATCTCCATTTTCTCTTACTATTCTTATTGCCATTTTTAAAACCTCCTTTTTTCAAATATTTCCTCATTCAGGTGTGTCCCCACGACTGACAATTTGTCAGTTCTGGGACGTTCCTGTGACTGACATTTTGTCAGTTTTTAGGTACGTCCCAAAGCTGACACAAAGCTGACACGACACACAATCACACCCAATTATTTGGATTTAAGTCTATTGTAATTCTAGTATCACCATTTTTGCACAATGGTTGATACTGCTGTAACATTTCACTGATTACTTCTATCATTGCATCATCATATTTGCATTTAATAATAATTCGAAATCGATATTGATTTTTTATTTTATCAATTGGTGCTGGCATTCCTTTGTATAATATCATACCCAAATTTTCTTCTAATACTCTTTTTTTGAAATAACCATGGATTTGATTTGTCATTTGAAATGCCTGTTTTTGATTTTTAGAAGTAATACCAATTACTATTATATCGCAAAATGGCGGATATTTCAATTGTTTTCGCATCATGATTTCTGTCTGGTAAAATAATAAATAATCTTGCTTTTTGGCACATTCAATACTGAAGTGGTCTGGTTGATAAGTTTGTATGATAACATTCCCTTGTAATCCTTCTCTTCCTGCTCTGCCGGCCACTTGCGTTAATAACTGAAATGTTCTTTCTCCTGCTTTAAAATCATCTATATTTAAACTACTATCAGCTGCTATTACTCCTACTAAAGTAACATCTGGAAAATGATGTCCTTTTACTACCATTTGTGTTCCAATTAAAATATCAATATGATTATTTTTAAATTGGTTCAAAATTTCTTCATGAGAATTTTTCTTGCTAACAGTATCTACATCCATTCGAATAGTGGTTGCTTCTGGAAATAGTAAATGGACTTGTTCTTCTAGTTTTTGTGTTCCTGCTCCAAAATATCTAATATTATGTCCGTGACATTCTGGACATTCTTTTACCATGTTTTGCTCATAACCACAATAATGGCATTTTAGTTTTTGATTACTAGCATGATAAGTTAGTGTAATATCACAATTTTTACATTTGATAGTATGTCCACAATCTCTACACATCACAAAAGTAGAAAAACCTCTGCGGTTTAAAAATAAAATGGTCTG
>CALXQF010000020.1 GCA_944390505.1 uncultured Clostridia bacterium
TTCCTCCTTTATTTAAGGTCTCTGAAACAATATTTAAAAATAAATTTGCTTTATCATCATTTCTCATATGAAGTCTACTACCATAGGTAGATTCCATCACTAAATAATCTGCAGATTCTATCATAGTTGGGGATGATAATAGTGGAATATCATTATTTCCCAAATCTCCTGTAAATACTGCTTTTGTTTGTTTTCCATCTTCTGTTACCCAAACTTCAATAATAGCAGATCCTAGCATATGTCCTGCATCATTGAACCTTACATGAATATTAGGGTCTATTTCTACAATTTCGTCATATTGAACCGGATGAAAAATTTCCATTGTATCAATAGCATCTTGAGCTGTATATAATGGTGGAAGTGGATCTTTTCCCTCTCTCATTCTCTTTTTATTTCTCCACTCAATTTCCTGTTCCTGAATATGACCACTATCAGGAAGCATAATAGAACATAAATCTCTGGTTGCCTTAGTAGCATATACAGGGTTTCTATATCCATCTACATATAGTTTTGGAATTCTTCCAGAGTGATCAATGTGAGCATGTGTTAATAACATAAAATCAATTTCTTTCACATCAAAAGCAAAAGGTTCATTGTTTTTCATTTCATCTTTGCTACTGCCTTGATACATTCCGCAGTCTACAATAAATTTTTTACCTGCTCCTTCTACTAAAAAATTAGATCCTGTTACCGTTTTGGTTGCACCTAAAAAAGTAATTTTCATATTTTTCTATCCTTTCTTTTATTTCATCGGTTTTGTTAAAAACTTTTTTACAAAACTTTTGATAACATTGTATTGCAACTAAATATATTGCAAAAGTGTATATATCGTAAACTACCAAACTTTGTTACTTGCTTCAAAGTGCTAATTAGAGCAATTTTTATACTAGCATTTTCAGAAAATCGTAGGTTTTCTTGTACAATTGAAAATTGCTTTTTCCAAGTTCAAACTTTTCAATATATTTATTTTTAATCTATTTATTTCTAGTTATATAAATAACTTCGTTTTCTTTTTCAACTTAATTGTCCTATCACTTTCAATAATAGCTTCTTTTTCTAAAATATTAGTATCATAATACCCTATTACTAATTTTCCATTTTCTATTCTTGTTTCAATTACTAAATGATTTAAGTCAATTAGTCTTAAATCAAATATTTTACTAATAATTTCTTCATTCATCCTTTCATCATCAGTTACTTCATCTATAACAGAGGATTGTTTTGCCTTTTTTATTAATAGCCTAATTGTTTTTTCAAAACTTGGTTGCAATTTTTCCACTTCTTTTAATACTATCCCTTCTTGATCAAAAGGAACGAATCGGTAATATCTTAAGATGTAAAAATAAGAAAGTAATTCTTGTTTTGTTTTTGCTTTTATAATTTTAATTTGTAAACAATTTAAGAATAAAGAACATAATTCAACAATTGGTTTTCTTTTATCTTCTTTTTGTTCTAAATCTAATGTACCCAAAAATTCCATTTTTTGATTTATTTTTTCTTTTCGTTCCACATAAGTTTTTGGATCTATTAATGCATTATATTGTTTCATTTGTTTGCACAATTCTTGTCTTTCATCCTCTAGACGATTCATTAAATGTTTAATACTAAAAATTTTTTCTTTGTTTGGTAATTTTTCGTTTCTTGCTTCATATTCTTTTTTCAATAAGTCTTTATTATTAATCAATTTATCTATTTTTTCTATCTCTTTGGTAAGCTTCTTTTTTTCTTTTGTAATGTATTCTAAATACTCTTCTTTATTTTCTAACTTTTTCCATTCTTCTGTTGTCTCTTTTTTTAAATGAATCCATTTTTCTTTTTGAACCTTATCTTTTTTAGCTTCTAATTCAATAGCAAGTTTGCAAAATAGACCAATTAATTGCTTTGCTTTTTCTTCTCCAAATTCTAATTTTAGTTTTTCTTCTGCTAATAATAAATAATCAGCTAATTTACTTCGGTTTTCTATCCATTGTCTAATAAAATCATAACCTAATAAATATAAAAAGTTCTGAAAAATCAAATTTAATTCTATGTTAGAAATATCCTTCAAAATAGTATCCCATGACCATCCATTAAAATCTCTAATTGCTTCTGTTTCATGCATTCTTATTCCTGTATTTAAAAAATAAGTTATTGGTACTTGAAAGTTTTCTTCCTCCTCTGGCATGCAAATTTCTTTTTCATGAATGGCTAAAATACAATTTAAAACTAAAAAATCATTTCCAAGTGCTATAATTCTTCCTTTTTCTTTGTCAACAATAAAATCTTTCTGTTCTTTTTCTAGTATTTCTCCTGCTTCTGATTGAAATTTTGCTACTAGCAGTTCATTACAATCACTTTGAATGATTTGCATTAATCTGTCTAGAAAATCGCCTTTATCATAAACTTCTACTTTTGTTTTTGCATAATCATGATAAGCATTTTCAATTTTATAAAACATGCTTAAAAGAAGATTTTTGCTATCTAAAGAAAAACTTTTCTTTTCTAAAATCTTCTCCAGTTGATTAGTATAATCTTTAATATGAAATTTTCGTAATAACTTTTCTTTCTTTTCCATTACTCACCTTTTCTTTTGTCTAGTATTTTTTTGTTAGCCTGTCAGTTTTGGGACGTACCTGAAACTGACAAAATGTCAGTGAAAGGAACGTCCCAGAACTGACAAATTGTCAGTCAAGGGACACACCTGTATTCGATTATTGTACATATAAAGCCATTTGTGTTTTATTCTTGCTGGGACTCTGTGCTCATTTTGAGTTCTTCCCATCTTTCTTTTGACATTAGTACTTCACGTGGTTTGCTTCCTTGGTAGCCAGAAATGACTCCTCTTTCTTCCATCTGGTCTATAATTCTACCTGCTCTAGCATAACCTACTTTAAATCTTCTTTGAATAAAAGAAGTTGAAGCTTGCCTTGTATCTACTACTGTGTCAATTGCTTCCATTAATAATGGGTCTGTTCCATCATCATCTGCTGCTTGTTCGGCTTCTAAATCCTTTTCGGTTTTGTTGGCATTTTCTATTTGCTCAATAATATCTTCATTGTATGTTACCTCTCCATTTGCTTTAATGAAGTCCACTATTTTTTCTACTTCTTTATCTGAAACAAAAGCACCTTGTACTCTAGTAGGTTTTGGTGCACCTGATGGATAAAATAACATATCACCTTTACCTAGCAATTTTTCTGCCCCTACCATATCCAAAATTGTTCTTGAATCTACTTGTGATGATACTGCAAAAGAAATTCTAGATGGAATATTTGCCTTGATAATACCTGTAATAACATCTACTGATGGTCTTTGTGTTGCGATGACTAAATGCATTCCTGCTGCTCTAGCTTTTTGCGCTAAACGACAAATAGAATCTTCTACATCTTTAGAAGCAACCATCATTAAGTCTGCAAGCTCATCAATAATAATGACAATTTGTGGTAAAATACCTGTTTCTTCTTTCTCTAATGATTCATTATAACCTTTTATAACTCTAACATTTTTGCTTGCAAATAAACTATATCTATTTACCATTTCTTGAACAGCCCATGCTAAAGCTCCTGCTGCTTTTTTAGGGTCTGTAACAACTGGAATTAATAGATGTGGTATTCCATTATATACAGAAAGTTCTACTACTTTTGGATCTACCATTAATAGTTTTACTTCACTTGGTTTTGCTTTATAGATAATACTTGAAATTAAAGTATTAATACATACACTTTTACCAGAACCTGTTGCACCAGCAATTAATACATGGGGCATTTTTGCAATATCTGCAATTACAGCTTCTCCTGCCACATCTTTTCCAAGTCCGAATGCTAATTTAGATTTATGATTTTGAAAAGCATCTGTTTCAATAATTTCTCTAAAATGTACTACTTCATTTTCTTTGTTTGGAATTTCAATTCCCACAGCCTGTTTTCCTGGAATTGGAGCTTCTATACGAATACTTTCTGCTGCCAAGTTTAGTGCTATATCATCTGCCAAATTTGCAATTTTACTAACACGCACTCCTTCTGCTGGTTTTAATTCATATCTTGTAATGGCCGGTCCAACAGATACATTTTCTACTTTTGCTGAAACACCAAAGCTATATAAGGTTTTTTGTAATTTCGTTGCTGTGTCAGCGACAGCCTTTTTGCTTCCCTTGTTTGTCCTTTTCTCTGGCTCACTCAATAACTGAATTGGTGGAAACTCATAATTTTCATCTTCTACAGTAATCGTATGTTCTAGCTGTAATACTTCTTTTGTTTTATCTTCTTTTTGTTCTTCAACCTGTTTGAACAAATTAGCATCAATTACATCTGGTGATGACTCTTCTTCTTGTTCTTTCTTTTTCTTTCCAAAGAATGGAATCTCCAATTCATCTTTACTATGGTCATACTTTTTTACACTCTTTTTATCATCTTCATCATTCAAATTGATAGTCAGTTGTTCATCAATTTGAGATGCTAATTTTTCTGCCTCTTCTTTTTCTCTTAAACGTCTTTCTCTTCTTGTTTCTTTTCTGTCTTCTTGCTCAATTGCTATTCTATCTCTACGCTGCTTTTTCTCTTCTTGTTTTTCTTCTCTTCTTTCTGCTTTTCTTTCTTCCCAAGCATCTAAAAGATTACTAATCATTTCTGCTGGACGAATTCCAAACATAAATACTAATAAAATAACAGAAATTCCTATTGTAAAAATCACTGCACCGGTTTGTCCTAGGGCATTAATTAAAGGGACTGCAATACAAGCACCTATTACCCCACCGCCAATATCTTTTTCTCCTAAATAATAAGCACTTTCCATAATTTGATTAAATTCTGCATCTGTATTCAAATTGCCTTTTCCTACTTCTAGTATACTCAAAGTAGTTGCAATACATACTAAAAAAATGCCATATTGAATTAGTTTACTTACTAAATATTCTTTATCATTATGTGTCATATAAATTGCAATCAGTAACATGCCAATTGGAATAATGTATTTAATAAATCCCATGATTCCACCAAGCATAGGACTTAAAGTTGCTCCTACACTTCCTGATTTGGTATATATTAAAATCATTAATAAGATGCTTAAAAGCACTAAAACAACTACTGCTATATTAATATCTATTTTATTTTTCTTTCTTCTTCCTCTTTTTGCCAATTTTATTTCCTCCGTTAAGAATATCCGTTTAAAAGATTTATTTGTTATCCCATAAAATAAAATCTTCTCATCTGTTAATATCTTCATTATCTTTGTGGTATATGTTATCATTATATTTCTATATATTTTTAAAGTTAAGTTATATCAAGTAATATTTTCTTAAGGTATGTCCCCTAGCTGACAATTTGTCAGTTCTGGGACGTAGCTATAACTGACATTTTGTCAGTTTCTAGGAACGTCCCAAAACTGACACGCAAAACTGACAAAAGTGCCACTAAAAGTGACACTTAAGTAAAATTTCTATTTTAATTCTTTTCTATTATCTTGAATCACTTTAAGTGCATCTTGTAATGCCACTTCAATTCCAGCTAATACGCCGTCTGCATAGTCTTTTGTTCCTTTTGAAATTTCTCTAGACATTTCATTAGCTGTTTCAATTATTTCCACTTTCTTTTCATATGCTTTTCTTGTAATTTCGTGTTCATCAATCATAGAAATAATTCTGTTTTCTGCTTCTTTAATAATATCATCTGCTTCATTTTGGGCTTCTACTAAAATTCTTTGTCTTTCTTCTTTTACCCATTTTGCCTGTTTTAATTCTTCTGGTAATTTTAATCTAATTTCTTTGATAATATCCAAAATCTCTTCTTTATCAACTATGCATTTACCAGAAAAAGGCACTGTTCTACTTTTTTCTAATATATCTTCTAATGTTTCTAATAATGTGAATATTTCCATTGTTTTACCCCTTTCAACCTGAAAGTGTTATTTTATAACTCATAACTACTTTTTTATGTTAAGAATATAAGACTTACTCTTCCATATTTTCTTATATCAACAACTTGTACTTCTAATTTTTCTAATTCGAGTAATTCTCGTTTCTCATCATCGGTTTCTATGATTAGGATTCCTTTCTCTTTTAGTAAATTTAGTGATAAAATCATTTGTAGAGCTTTTACCGCTATATTGGCTTGATAAGGTGGGTCAATATAAACAATATCAAATTTCACTTTTTCTTGTTGTAATATTTGTAATGTTTTTTGATAATCCTTACCAATAATGACAGCCTTGGATGTTAATTTTGTTTTCTCTAAATTAGAGTATATCATTTGAGTAGCTAAATGATTTTTTTCACATAAATAAGCTTTTTGTGCTCCTCTGCTTAAGAATTCGATTGCAATTGCTCCACTGCCAGCAAATAAATCTAGTATAATAGAATCTTGAATTTTATTTTGTAAAATGTTAAATAAAGATTCTTTTACTCTGTCTAATGTTGGTCTGGTAGAAATTGAATTAATTGAATTTAATTTTGTTCCTCTTGCACTTCCACTAATTACTCTCATAGTACCTCTATTATGATATACATCTATTTTATAGTTTTCTGCTAATATGTCAATACATTTAACATAATTGTAATATGATTTTAATGTAATTGTAATAATGTTAAATTTTTGTAATATTTCATTGGTATTATATACTAAGTAATATAAAATGTAAAGTAAAAAGCATGAAAATGTATTGAAATCATTTCAGTACATTAAACTTTGTATTCTACGATATTAGATTATTTCTTAAAATAAATATTTCATATTCATAATTTAAAAGCTATCTAATTTATTAATTTAAGTTAGATAGCTTTTTTATTCTTCCTTTTGTTTTTCTATAGATATGAAACATCTTTGTTCCTATAGACATTAATCTTTATTTGCATCTTTTAATAACTCTAATTGAGAAATCAAAAGTGATTCCATTTTTGCTTTGTATACATCAAATTGTTTTTCTAGTTCTTCCATTTCTTTTTTCTTCATCGTAATTTGTTGTTCTAATTCTGCTACTTGTTGTTTGGCAGTTGCTTGAGCTTCATTAATAATTTGTTCTGCTTGTTGTTTTGCTAAATTTCTTACTTCATCTGCTGCTGATTGAGCCATTACTAATGTATTTTGTAAGGTTCCTTCTATATTTTTATATTTTTCGATACTTTCTTGTAAATCTGCTAATTTATTTTTAGAATCTGATACTTCTTTATAAATTTTTTCATAGTCTGCTGTTAGCTCATCTAAAAAATCATCTACTTCTTCTACACTGTATCCATTCATCATTTGTTTTGAAAATTTTTTATTTTCTATATCTAAAGGTGTAAGCATATTTTTTCCTCCTAAAATAATTAGTAGATTTCTACTAAACGATAAATTAATTAGTTATTGTTTTTAAGCCATGAAACAGATAATTTATTTTTGATTTCATCTCTTGCCATTTCATTTTCAATATCATAATTAAATGGTGCAATTAATACAATTGAATTAGAGATTTTTTGCATATGACCGTCTAATGCATGTACTGCGCCAGATATCACATCTATAATTCTTCTTGCAACATCTTTATTCACATATTCTAAATTGACAATAACAGATTTTTTTTGTTTTAATAAATCACAAATATTAGCTGCTTGTTCAAAATTAGTTGGTTGAGAAATTACCATTTTGACTTGTTGTACTTGTGGCATACTTACCACTTTACTATTGTTTTTTCTACCAAATAATTTTCTTTCTTCTGGCTCTTCTTCTGTATCTTCTTCCTCTTCTAATTCGTAATTTTCAATTTCCTCTTCTTTGTCTTCAGCTGGGTCCATGCCAAATAATCCCCATACTTTTTCCATAATAGCTCCTGCCATTTCAATAACCTCCTAAAAATTTACTCGTCATTCGTTTTATACTGTTAATAGTATCTAACTTTTTAGCCTTCTTGTCAATAGTTTTTTTGTTTGTAACAATAATTTAATATATTTGTAATATATTTGTAATATTTTTATTTTCTTGTTTCATACTATCATTTCAAGAAAAAATTGCATTTCTAATAGGTAATTTATTCCATTCAGCTTGTCGGTTTTCGTAATATTTCGTCATATAATGTCAAAGTTGCTCTTCCTTTTATTTCTTCATCTGTATAGCCTAGTTCTTTTAACTCTGTGGAAGTATAATTATCTACAATGGCATACTTGTCATTTTGTCTTAATATTTTTACCCAAATTTTAGTTTGATATCCTCCTCTTGTTCTAATCACATATGCGACTTGATTTTCTCCTTTAGTTTCTGTTCCAATGGCATCATTTGGAATCTTTTTTCCGCTATCACTCCACCAAATAATATCAAATGAAATTTTTCGATAACTGATAAGTTCTTGCACTTGTTGGTCGATTTTAAAAACAATTAATATTTTGTCACCATCTTGTTTTACATACTCAACGTCACTTGTTATTTCAGCTTCGTTTGGTAACCTTAATTTTACCTCATCTCCGATTTCTACACTAGTTGCCTGCTCAGAGTCTAAACTACATGCTATATAACATTCAAAATTATTAATAATCTTTGCACTTTCTGTACTGTCTGCTACTACTTGTCCAGTTTTTATATTGAGCCCTTCTAAAAATTCTGTGCTCAAATTACTAAAATCATCTGTGGTAAGTACATCTTCATAGCCATCTACTTTATAAGAAACTACACCACTAATTGGTGCATTCAAATATTCTGCTCCTTCATTTAATTGGTTTTCATATTCGCTTCTTTCATCAATTAGCTTTTTTAAGTATGATCCCGCTGGACTTTTTTCGCCTGCAATTTTAGCTTTTTTAGTAATATTATTTGCAATCTCTTTTTTTGTTTCCTGGATTGTTTGAAGATTATTAGCTGTATATAATGAATATATATCACTTTCTATTTGTGAATCTAATGAAGCAACATCTGCTGGGAATGGGTTGCTTGTATTTGCCATCGCCTCACTAATCTTAACGTCTAAATCCTGAATTTTCTTTATTAAATCGTCTTCTCCTGTTGTATAATAGCGAAAAATAGCATCTCCTTTGGCAACTTTTTCTCCTTCTGTCTTCTTTTGTTCCATTCCATTTTTATAATTATCACCTTTTACAACGGTTTCCTCTCTTATAATATAACCTATCGCTCTTTCTTCTTGATAAATTTGTCCTTGCTCTACACTAAAAGTATCTGTTGGATTTTGAATAAAAACGATGACCTTATAAAGGCAAAAGATGATAATGGCAAGCACGACTAAAGAAATAGCAATTATCTTCTTATTTTGAATGATTGGTTGCCATGAAATTTTAAGTTGATTTTTCTTTTTAGATTTCTTTTGAGTCCTTTTTGCTTTTTCCTTCATATTTTACCTTTCTTACTTTTGTAAAAATCCTCTTTTTTCTGTTTTATGATAAGTTTTAACTTTTCATGTTTTTATTATGCTATTCATATGCACTTTTTCTTCTTTATGGTAACTCTGATATGCTTTACTTATTTTCTTGGTATTGTTTTATGATAAATTCAATATTTTCATCTCTATCTTTTAATCCATCTATCCATTGGATTTCTTTGTTTTTTCGAAACCACGTTAATTGCCTTTTAGCATATCGTCTTGTTTCCATCTTCAATTTTTCTATCATTTCTTCTTTTGTACAACCACCTTTTAAATAAATGACTACTTCTTTATACCCAAGCCCCTGCATAGCAGTTGGAAATTCCTGATATTTTTTTAACAATTTTTCCACTTCTTCTATTAATCCATCTTTTATCATTTTGTCTACTCTTATATTAATTCTTTCATATAATATTGCTCTATCCATTTGAATGGCAAAAACAAGATAATGATAAGGTATTGGTTTCATACGAGATTCTTTTTCTAATTGTGTTTTCGTTTTTCCTGTTTGATGATAAATTTCTAATACACGCATAATTCTTTTTTGATCATTTTGGCTAATCGTTTGCATTGCTTGTTCATCAATTTGCTTAGCTCGCTCATAAAGTTTCGTCAATCCTTCTTTTTTAATTTCTAGTTCCAATTCATGGCGATAGTTCATATCAGTTTCTATTTCAGGATATTCTATATTTTTTGTAAGTGCATCTATATATAGCCCTGTTCCCCCTACTATAATAGGAACTTTTCCTTTTTGCAATATTGTTTCTATTGCTTGCACAGCATCTTTTTTAAATTGTGCCACACTATATTTTTGGTTTGGCGGTACAAAATCCAATAAGTAATGTTTAATTCCTTCCATTTCTTCTATGGTTGGCTTTGCAGTTCCAATATTCATGTCTTGATAAATTTGCATAGAATCACTTGAAATAATTTCGCCATCCATTTTTTTGGCTAACTCTATAGATAGTCCTGTTTTTCCGGATGCTGTTGGTCCACAAATCACTATCACTTTTGGTTTATTCATTTTTGGTTCCTTTCTAGTTGTTGTCAGTCTTTGGACGTATCTTCAAACTGACAAAATGTCAGTCATAGTTACGTCCCTGATCTGACAAAATGTCAGTTGTGGGGACACATCTTTGGTTGATATTAAGATTGTCCTGCTTGTACAATATTTAAAATTCCAGATTGGATATCATTAAAATAGAAAACTTCTAATATTAAAATAACTAATAGTAATACACCAAATAAAATACAGCGTTTTTTAAAGTCTTCTGTTTTCATTTTTCCAAATTTTAATTGTCTATACATTTTTGCCACCCATGGCAAAATTAGTAATCCATTGATTGGAACAAAAGTAAATGTAATTAAATTCTGTCCTGTACTAGAAGTTGCCTCTAAATCTTTTGTTCCCAACCAATAAGCTCCACTTACTGTCACATACATAAGAGCTATTCCTATAATGACAAAAATCCATTTTTCCTTTTTTTCAAATTCTGTACCTAAAAATCGATAAGTTAAAAATATGGTTATTAAATTAAGTGCCAAAATACATATATAAATAAATACAATCATCAATTTTTCCTCTCTTTTTTGATTACTTTACACTATCTTCACTTTTTTAATATAACTTGCTATTTTATATTTTAATTTTACTATCTTCTAGAAAATTTTTTCTCAATATCAGTTTTCGTCATTTTAATAGCTGTTGGTCTACCATGTGGGCAAGTAAATGGATTTGGCAATTGTAATAATTGTTCCATTAAATGATCTACTTCTTCTTTGGTAAGCGCCATATTTGCTTTTACTGCTGCTTTGCAAGCTACTGTAGCAATAAATTTTTCTTCCTTTTCTTGTTTAGCAGTTCTAGCTACTGTATTAATTTCATCTAATGTTTCTAGAAATAATTCTTTGGTATCTAGGTCAATACAAATATTAGGTACTCCACTTAACTTAATTGTGTTTTCGCCAAACTCTTCTAAAGTAAAACCTGCTTTTCTAAACATATCCATATTTTCTTTCGCAATATCCATTTCTTTATGAGATAAGTTGATAATGTCTGGCAATAACATTAATTGGGAATCTTTTTCATTATCACTATAATAATTTTTCTTTACTTTTTCATATAAAATCCTTTCATGTGCAGCATGTTGGTCTAAAATATACAATTCATTTCCTAATTCTAGAATAATATAAGTAGAAAATGCAATTCCAATAAATTTGTAACTAGGGATTTGTTTTTCTGCTTTTGGAAAAATAGAAAGGTTATCCGCTGCTTTCATTTCTTCCGCTTTAAAAGTAATTTTTTCTTCTTTTTTCTTTTCTTCTTCCATTGTTTTTCTTACTTCTGATGGCATCGCCCCAAAAGTACGCATATACATTTCGTCAAAGTTTTCTGTCTTTTGGTCTTCGGACATCAATTGATCTATTTGTTCATTTTGTTGTTTTTCTCCATCTAGCACTTTTTGTTCTACTTGTTCTTGTTTCACTTGTCCCAATTCTTGTTTTTCTAATTCTTCTTTAATGTCTTGTGTGTTAATTACTTTAGTAGACTCCAATTCGCTTTTCATTTTTTGAATATTTTCTTCTATTTTTTGGAGGAAGGATGGCTTTTCATGTATTTCTGCGTTAACTCCACCTTCTATTGGTAATTCATAGGAAGAAGTATCCTCTGCTACTGATTTTTCAAATTTATTAGAATAAATTTGTGCAATCACATTACTTCTATCTTCTGTTTCAGCCTTTTCTTCTATATCCTCTTTTTCTTTTACAAATTTGCGGAATAATCCCCCTAATGTTTTTTTATCTTCTTGCAAATTGGTATCATATTTTATTTCTTCTGCTTGCTTACCTTCTACTGGATTTGCACTAACTGCAATCGTAGTTTGTTGTATTGCTTCATCTTCTTTTTCCTTTTCTGTGTCTGCTACCAAATCTCCTTTTAGTAAAGTGTCTTTGATAGCATGATATACTGCCTTAAACACTTTGTTTTCTTCTTCAAATCTTACTTCTAATTTAGCCGGATGAACATTGACATCTACTTTTTGAGGGTTGATTGCAATATTTAAAACTAAAAATCCATATTTTCCTATGGTAATTAGTCCTTTATATCCTTGTTCTGCAGCACTTGTTAAAGTTTTATCTTTAATATACCTTTTATTGACAAAAAATAATTGGTTAGAACGATTAGAACGTGCAATAACAGGTTTTCCAATCACTCCTGTTATAGTAATATCTTCATATTGATAATTCACATCTAAAATGTTTTCAGCAATATCTTTTCCATATATACTATAAATAACTGCTTTTGAGTCATTATTTCCAGGTGTTTGAATAATGTTTTTACCTGTATTAATAAGACGTATAGCAATTTCTGGATGAACTAAAGCAATCCTTGTAACAGTATCTTCAATATATCCTGCCTCTGTAAAATCTTTTTTTAAAAATTTATATCTTACAGGAGTATTAAAAAATAAATCTCGGATGGTAATGGTTGTTCCTTTTGGGCAACCTGCTTCTTCTTTATTAGTGATTTTTCCTCCCTCTAGCTCTATTTTATAACCTATTTCATTTTCTGCTGTTTTAGAAACCATTTCAATTCTGCTAATAGATGCAATACTTGCTAAAGCTTCACCTCTAAATCCCATAGATGTTACTGTTTCTAAGTCTTCTGCCTTTCTAATTTTGGAAGTTGCATGTCTTTCAAATGCAATTTCCATATCATCTGGAGCAATTCCTTTTCCATTATCTGTAATACGAATATAAGAAATACCACCATTTTTAATTTCTACATTTATCATTGTTGCTCCGGCATCAATCGCATTTTCCATCAACTCTTTTACTACTGATGCTGGTCTTTCTATTACTTCTCCTGCTGCTATTTTATTAATTGTATTGTCATCTAATAATACAATGTTTCCCATTTATTTGCCTCCATATTTTCTTCTGAAATAATGTTAGAAAACCTATTTTATAGTTTTCTTGCATTATCATTTCTTTTTCTATTTCTTTTGTCCAAATTATATCATTCTTTTTTTATTTTTTGTATAGTTTTTCGGTAGTTTTTTTACATTTTTCATTGTTTTTTTAGAGTTTATTTGTGTTTTATATTTTTATTTATCTACCTATACAGTTGTAACACTTCTTTTCTTTTAAGAATATGATATACCATACGAAAGAAACAAAAAAGTTTTATAGGAGGTATTAAAAATGGGATGTTGTGGTAACAACGGAGAACTTTTATGGTTTATCATCTTATTCTTGTTACTTTTCTGCTGTGGAAACAATGGATGTTGCAACAATGGTTGCGGATGTAACAACAATGGATGTGGCTGCTAGGTAAAAACATAGCTATGAAAATAACCATTAGAAAGGGGGAAATAAAATGCCAGAAAACAGAGGATGTGGATGTGGTTTCGGAGATGACTGCATTTGGATTATTATTGTTCTTATTTTAATATGCTGCTGTTGCGGTGGTGGCAGAAGTGGATGCTGCTAAGATAAGCAATAATCGACAAAAAAGTATATTACATTTCTTGTAATATACTTTTTTAATTATTTTTTTCCTTTATCTAATATTTGCGTAGTTATTGTTTTTCTTCTATCGTTTTTTCTTCTCCCTCCATCTGTGTCAAAAGTGCTTTTTCTTCTATCATCTTTTTGTTTTCTTCTATCTTCAAACAAATTTCCTTTTTTATCAATAACCATTTTTGTATCTCCTTATTTTCATTCTTATATTTATATTACTTTATTCACATGAAAAAATCAAGTAATCTATAATATAAATTTTTATTCATTTTGAAAAAGAGTTTCCTTGTTCTAAATTATTATTAAAGGCAGAGCAATTTCACGGAAAGTGTAAAGCAGATTCTTTTTTTTCAAGCATTAATACAAAAACGTAATATGTCTAAGTCATAACAATAATTTGTTAAAAAAGGAGAATTGATAAAACAATTCTCCTTTTAATTGGTTGGGCTGGATAGATTCGAACTATCGCATGCTAGAGTCAAAGTCTAGTGCCTTACCGCTTGGCTACAGCCCAA
>CALXQF010000021.1 GCA_944390505.1 uncultured Clostridia bacterium
CCAGAAGAAGAGGAAGAAGAAAAGCCAACAAAACCGGAGCAACCAACAAAGCCAAGTGATCCTTCTGAAGAAAAACCACCAGTAGAAGAAAAACCGGAAGAACCTGAACAACCAACTGAACCAGAGGAACCACAAGAGCCGGAAAATCCAACCGATCCAGAAGACCCTGATGAGCCAGAAGAACAAGAGCCACCAGCAACGGAAGAACCAGAAGATCCAGATGGCTCTAATGAAGAAGAAAATGGACAGTCAGGAAATTCAGAAGAAGGAAACAACCAAAATACAGAAAATACTGAAATAAGCAATGAAGAAAAGGTTTAACTAATAATCCTTATATCATGCATAAGTAATGTAACAATAGGAGGAAACTGAAATGAAACTAGGAATAGTAGGACTTCCAAATGTAGGAAAAAGTACCTTATTTAATGCCATTACAAAAGCAGGGGCAGAATGTGCTAATTATCCTTTTTGTACTATTGAACCAAACGTAGGAATGGTAGCAGTACCTGATGAAAGATTAGAAAAATTAGCAGAAATCTACCACCCAGAAAAAGTAACACCTGCTGTCATTGAATTTGTAGATATTGCAGGATTAGTAAAAGGTGCTAGCCATGGAGAAGGTCTTGGAAACAAATTCTTATCTCATATTAGAGAAGTAGATGCTATTTGTGAAGTAGTAAGATGTTTTGAAGATACCAATATTGTTCACGTAGATGGAAGGATTAATCCTATTAGAGATATAGAAACCATTAATTTAGAATTAATTTTTGCTGATTTAGAAACAATTGAAAAAAGAATAGATAATACCAAGAAAAAACTAAAAGCAGATAAAAAATATCAAGAAGAACTAACTGTATTAGAAAAGGTAAAACAAACATTGGAGCAAGGCAAATCAGCAAGAAGTTTGAATTTAAATGAAGAAGAAAAAGAAATTTTAAAAGATAGTTTTTTATTAACAATGAAGCCTATTCTATATATAGCCAATGTTTCGGAAGAACAATTAGCACAAGGAAAAGAAGACGAAAATGTAAAAAAGGTTGTAGAATATGCAAAACAAGAAAATGCTGAAGTAATACCACTTTGTGTGAAAATAGAAGAAGAGTTGGCAAGCTTAGAAGATGATGAGCAAAAAGAAATGCTCGAAGCATTAGGCTTAGAAGAATCCGGGTTAAATAAAGTTATTAAAGCAAGTTATGACTTATTAGGATTAATGTCATTCTTGACAGCAGGAGAACCTGAAGTAAGAGCTTGGACTATCAAAAAAGGAACAAAAGCACCTCAGGCAGCAGGGAAGATACATAGTGATATAGAAAGAGGATTTATTAGAGCTGAAATAGTATCTTATAATGATTTAGTAAAAGAAGGATCCATTAACGCTGTGAAAGAAAAAGGCTTAATGCGTTCGGAAGGAAAAGACTATATAATGCAAGATGGAGATGTAGTACTATTTCGATTTAATGTTTAAAAATAATAAATACTACTAAGATATTTAAAACACAGTGTAATATGATTGAAATTAATAATAAAAAATTCTATTAATTTTGACAAAATTTTTATAAAAAATATTGACTATTTTCAAAGGAAAGTATACAATACAAAATAGAAGTAATTAGATGTATATTTTTTACTATTTATACGAATAATAAAAATAGTAAGTATCGAAAGAAAAAGGAGATTTGATAATAATGAAAAACAGAAACTTAATTGTATTATTTAGTGTTATTATTGTAGCATTACTAATTTTTATACCATGTGTACAAGCAACTAGTGATATACCAATTATTTCTTTAAACAATGAGCAAAATGCACAAAATACGGAAAATACCCAAAATACAGAAAACACACAAAATACAACCAATACAGCTAACAATGAAGAATCAAATGTTCCTAATATTAATACAAATATTGGAACAAATACAAATGCTGATAATGTAGCAACTAATAATTTGCCACAAACAGGTGTAGCTGAGGACACAACATTATTTGTTTTTATAGCAGTTTGTATTGCATCAGCAATTTATGCATTTATAAAAATTAGAAAATATAGAAATATGTAAAATGAGCTACTATAAAATAGCAAAGTAATAATAAACTTGATAAAGAAACTGTTTTTAACTAACAGTTTCTTTTGCTTTTACTATAGTTCTTTTACCATTTACATTATTACAAGTCAATAATGTAAGAATTCTATTTTCTCCAACATCCTGGTTTGTACAAGATAAATCATCATCTTCTACTTCAAATTTATCAAATACAATATAGTCAATATGATTACCGTTCAAATCATAAATTTCAACAATATCATCATTTTCTAGTTCATTTAATCTACTAAAAAATCTGTTGTCTACATAATTATGACCAGCAATGCACAAATTACCAATTTCATTTGGCATAGGTCCTGCAAATCTACAAAGAGAAATTTTTAACAAATCCGAATTACTTTCTGATAATATAGGATAATTCAAATTAATAGTGGGAATCCTAATCATTCCAATGACAAAAGGATTTTGATAACTAATGGATGTTTGAGATAAATTATTAGTGCTTCCAGTAGTTTCAGATTCTTGATGATAAAGAGTTGTTAAATTATAATTATTTAATAAATCCTTTGCTATTTTTTCTTGTTGACTAGCAGTATAAATGTTAAAAAACAAAATACTTACAAAAATAATGGCAACAGCTAATGAAATGTAAAATTGTAGTTGATATCTATTTTGAAATAAATGATTTTTGAAATATGATGTATGAAAATTTGATATTGTATTTAGCTTATTTGAGTACTTTTTGTAAGAATTGCTAACTTGATGGTTTAGAATAGGAATCTCTGTTATTTCATTACTGATTTCTATTTTCCATTTTTTTTCTTGTGGATGGGGCTGATTAATATGGGAATGATTCGGTTTTGTGATAATTTGATTCATAATTTATTACACCTTCCATCTGTCAAAATATAATTTAAATTGAATTTTTATGATGAAAAAACTTTCTCTATTTTATTATTTGCAGTACATAATAAAATATTTATCAAAATCTTAATTTTCTATTAATTTTTTTTCAAAAAAGAGATGTAAAAATGAATAATGTATGATAGAATAATACATGAAAATTTTAAATTAAGGAGAGTGGAGATTATTGCCAAGTTTAAAGTATAAGAGAGTATTATTAAAATTAAGTGGTGAAGCTCTTGCAGGCGAAACAAAACACGGAATTAATGTGGAAACTTTAGGAAAAATTTGTGATAAGGTAAAAGAACTCATAGAACTAGGTGTTCAAGTTGCTATTGTTGTGGGCGGAGGCAATTTTTGGAGAGGTAAATATGGACATCAAATGGAAAGAACTACGTCAGATTATATGGGAATGCTTGCTACTTGTATGAATGGATTGGCTTTGCAAGATGCCTTAGAAACAAGAGGAATTTACACAAGATTGCAAACTGCTATAGAAATGAGAGAAATTGCAGAACCATATATTAAAAGAAAAGCAATTAAACATTTAGAAAAAGGTAGAGTGGTTATTTTTAGTTGCGGTACAGGAAACCCATATTTTACAACAGATACAGCAGCATCATTAAGAGCAGCAGAAATAGATGCAGAAGTAATACTAGTAGGAAAAACAATTGATGGTGTTTATTCGGATGATCCAAAAACAAATCCAAATGCCGTTAAATATGATAAAATTACTTATTTAGATATTTTAAATAAGGACTTAAAAGTAATGGACTCAACTGCTACTTCGTTATGTAGAGATAATCATATTCCATTAATTGTATTTGGAATTGATGAACCAAGTAATATGGTAAAAGCGGTGCAAGGAGAAAACATAGGTACTTTTGTAGGAGAGTAAATATAGTTAATAATCAATAAAAAAGGAGAATAAAATAATGATGAATGATGTTTATGAAGAAAAAATGAATAAAACAATTAGTGTATTTCAAGAAAACTTATCAGAGATAAGAGCTGGAAGAGCAAATCCTGCTATTTTAAATAAAATTACTGTAGATTACTATGGAGTATCAACACCAATTAATCAAGTAGCAGGTATTTCTGTTCCAGAAGCTAGAATGATTTTAATTCAACCATGGGATATTAGTTTATTAAAAGAAATTGAAAAAGAAATTTTAAAATCAGACATTGGAATTAACCCAAATAATGATGGAAAAGTAATTCGTTTAGTATTTCCAGAATTAAATGAAGAAAGAAGAAAAGAAATTGTAAAAGACATTAGAAAATTAGCTGAAGAAGCCAAAGTAGCTATTCGTTCTATTAGAAGAGATGCCATAGATGAAGCAAAAGATCTTCAAAAAAAATCTGAAATAACAGAAGATGATCTAAAACAAGAAGAAGAACAAATTCAAAAATTAACAGACAAAAAAGTAGAAGAAATTGATACTTTATTAGCACAAAAAGAAAAAGAAATTATGAATATATAAGAAGGGAAATAAATGAGATGGAGCAAGAATTATTACCAAAACATATTGCCATTATTATGGACGGAAATAGAAGATGGGCTAAAGAAAGAGGTTTAGACCCAAAACTAGGTCATAAAGAAGGAGCTGAAAATTTGAAAAGAATTGCTAGATATGCTAATAAAGTTGGAATAAAGTATTTGACAGTTTATGCTTTTTCTACTGAAAATTGGAAAAGAACAAAAGAAGAAGTAGGAGCATTGATGTTATTATTACATAAATATGTAAAAGATTTATTAGCTAGTTCTGATTTGGAAAATATTAAAATAAATGTCATTGGTGATATTTCTAAATTAGATAGCACATTACAAAGAAGTATCAAAAAAGTAATGGAAAAAAGCAAAGATAATACAGGTCTTACCTTAAATATTGCTTTTAATTATGGTGGCAGAGATGAGATTGTAAAGGCAGTGCAAAAAGTAGGTCAAAAATTGCAAAATAATGAAATAAAATTAGAAGATATTACAGAAGATTTGATTAGCAATTCTTTATATACAGCAGGTCAACCTGATCCAGATTTATTAATTAGACCAGGTGGAGAACAACGTATTAGTAATTATTTGTTATGGCAATTAGCTTATACAGAGTTTTTATTTGTTTCAAAATATTGGCCAGAATTTTCAGAACAAGATTTAGAGGAAGCAATTAAAACATTTACTAGTAGAAATCGTAAATTTGGCGGAAAGTAAAAAACAATTATATAAAAACGAAATATCGTGATTAGTAGAAAAACAGAAAGGAAATCCAGAAGATGAATGTCAAAAGACTTGTTTCAGGATTAGTGTTGTTTCCAATCGTGGCAATTGTACTTGTTTTTGGAAATCAATACATCGTAGATGTTGCCATTGCAATCATTGCAATCATGAGTCTACATGAATTTTATAAAGCATTTCGTACTAGTGGAAAAGCAAATCCTATTGGATGGCTAGGCTATTTATCAGCAGCCCTTATTTCACTTATTCATGTTATTCCAATTACTTGGACAGTAAAAACAATAGGACTTATTTTACCTATTGCAATACTAATATTGTTCTTGTACGTAATTATTACAAAATTAAAAGTGAATATAACAGATATAGCAGTTACTCTATTTGGAATTT
Organism: uncultured Clostridia bacterium; assembly: GCA_944390505.1. GTDB lineage: Bacteria > Bacillota > Clostridia > TANB77 > CAG-508 > CAG-273. Next base: position 5,566 of record CALXQF010000021.1, read on the forward strand.
TCTATATTGTGATATTTTTAATGTATATTCCAATTATTAGAGAAGATTTACCAAATGGAAAAATTTTAGTTTGGTTTGTTTTGTTTGCTGCATGGGGAACTGATATTTTTGCTTATCTAATAGGAAAAAATTTTGGAAAACATCACTTTACTGAAATTAGTCCAAACAAAACAATAGAAGGTTGTGTTGGTGGCATAGTAGGTGGTATCATATTGTTAACAGGTTATGCAGCAATTTGTCAATTGGCTTTTGGAGTGGAATATAATTACTTCTATGTTGTAGTAATTGCCTTAGTCTTAAGTATTTTAAGTCAAATAGGAGATTTAGCAGCTTCGGCTATTAAAAGATATACAGGAATTAAAGATTTTAGCCATTTAATTCCAGGACATGGTGGTATGTTAGATAGAATTGATAGTATTGTATTCATTGCACCTTTTGCTTATTTCTTGCTAATGCTGTTATGAGTAAAGGAGGTTTCAGTTGATTTCATTTTTAATTGCAGCGATTAAAATTATTTTTATATTAGGTTTTTTAGTTTTTATTCATGAGGGTGGACATTTTATTGTAGCCAAATTATGCAAAATTAAAGTAAATGAATTTGCTATTGGTTTTGGACCTACTATATGGAAAAAACAAGGAAAAGAAACCAAATATGCTTTAAGATTAATTCCACTAGGTGGTTTTGTGAATATGGAAGGAGAGGAAGAACGTTCTGATGCAGAAGGTTCTTTTAGCAAGAGCAGTATTCCTAAAAGAATTGCTGTAGTGGTTGCCGGTGGATTAGTCAATATTATTTTTGCTTTAATTGTATATTTTATTTTAATGAGTTACATGCGGAAACAATGTTTCTAATTATGTGGATTCTGTTATAGAAGGTAGTAGTGCACAAACAGTAGGTCTACAATCAGGTGATAAAATACTAAAAGTAAATGGAAGAAATATCTATTATAAAGCAAATTTAGATGAAATACTAGAACAATCCAATGGAGAAGAACTAGAAGTTGTGATAGAAAGAAATGGTCAAGAACAAACTTTGCATTTTTCACCAATGGAAGAACAATATAATTATACAGGAATTGCGGTTTCAACAGCAGGTGATAGTGGTACTACCATAGCAGCCATTTATCCGAATAGTCCAGCTGCACAGCAAGGTCTAGAAACAAATGATGTTATTGTTGCTGTAGATGGAGTAGAAGTAGAAGGTGACGCACAAAAGCTAGTAGAACAAATTAACCAAACATTAGCAGAAGAAATGATATTTACCATAGAAAGGAATGGAGAAACATTAGAAATTCCAATTACTCCAGAAGTTCAGTCTAATTATTATATGGGTGTTTACTTAAAATTAGCAGAAAATAATTTTGGTAATAATATTTATTATGCTTTTTGGGAAACAGGAGAGTTTGCATTTTCTATTGTAGATAATTTAAAATTACTATTTACAGGAAATGTGTCAATTGATCAAATGATGGGACCTGTGGGAATAGGAGAAGTTGTTGCAGAAACCAATGGGCTAGCAGATTTTGTTTATATTTTAGCATTAGTTTCTATTTCATTAGGATTTACCAACTTGTTACCATTTCCACCATTAGATGGAGGAAAAATTGTTATTTTATTGATAGAAGCAATCAGAAGAAAGCCAATGAAGCAAGAAACAGAAATGACCATTCAAATGATTGGATTTATGGCTTTAATTGGGCTAGCTGTGATTGTGACTTATAATGATGTGCTAAGAGTCTTCTAGGAAAAAATAAATATTTATCATTAAATTAAATATAAAAATGAGGTAAATACTATGGCATGGCTATCAATAAAAGAATATGAAAGAATAGAATTAGAAGGTAGTTATATTGAAACAAAGGCAAGTATTATTAAAATGTTTGAAATACAAGAAAGGGTGATAAATTCAAACAATAATAATATACAAATTGATGCTACAAAATGTACTTATATTAGTGCAACATGTCTTGCAATCCTTTCGTCAATAGCTCTTATTTCAAAAGATAAAAATATAAGAATAAGTTTCACTAAAAAATCTAGATTATTAAATACACTGATAGAAAATCGGTTTTATCAATATAAATTATAATTCCATTGGAAGTAAAAATATGATTCCTCTAAACAAGATTACAAATGAAGAGGAAGCTAATGCAGTTATTCATAAATTAATTGAACTTTCTCAATTAAAAGACCTAGCACCAGAACAAAAGGCTACATTACATTCTAGAATTTTTGAAATTCCTAATAATGCATTAACACATAGTAAAAGTGAATTTGGAATAATTTGTCATGGATATTATAAGAATAAAAAAACTTTTACCTTTTCAATTTATGATTTAGGAATTGGAATTCCACAATCTGTAAGAAATTATAAAAAAGTTAATATGAATTCAATTGATGCTGTAAAATGGGCTTTGGAGAAAGGAAACACAACCAAAATAGGGGATTATCCTAGAGGCATAGGATTTACTTTATTAGAAGAATTTAGACAAAACTTTAGAGGAAAGATAACTATCATAACAGAAGATGTATTATATACTGCAAGCGAAAATGGCGAATCAAGATATATAAAATTGAATAAACTTGTTAGAGGTACTTTATTTACATTAAAAATTAGTGTATAATATCTATAAGATTTTGTACATAATATAAAATGGAGGTATATTATGGAAAGAAAAATAATTATTTCAGAATTAATCAATAATGCCTTAACAGAGAGCAATGGTTTAATATTAAGAGAAAAAATCGAGATATTCTTAAAAGAAATGTCAGAAGACGATACGATCACTTTAGATTTTAAAAATATAACTTTATTTGCTACTCCTTTTTTTAATGCGAGTATAGGGTATTTTATATTGAATTTAGGACCAGAAAAATTTGCTAAAATTTTCAAATTAGAACAGATTAGTGAGTTAGGACAAAGTACTTATCAACATTCATATGAAAATGCCGTAGAAATATATAATAGAAATACTAATACAGATATAGTTGGTGAGGTAACGAAAACTAATATAGAAAACAGTTAAGAGGTGAAAGATTTGATTATACCAATCAATAATAATTCAACTAAAATTAATATAAAAAAATTGGCTGTTGATACTAATATCCTCTTATGGACATTTTATGAAAATACAACATATGTTCAAAGTTATCAAAAAAATATATACCCTACTTTTTTATCAAATATAATAGAAAAAAATAAATGTAAAGTATATACTACAGTATATAATATATGTGAATTATTTAATGTTATTGAAAAAAACGAGTATGAATTATATATAAGAAATAATTGTTTGACATTAGAAAGTTTTAATAAAAAGCAGTATAGAGCAATTAAAGAAGAAAGAGATAGGTTACAAAGAACTTTTGACTTACTATATAATCAAATTTCAAATTGTATGGAAATCATTGAATTTCAAATTAATCAAAGTATTATAGAGGAATATATCCAAACTTATAAAGAACATCGATATGATATATTTGATTTTGTTCTATTAAAATTTTGTAAAGAATGTAATATTAAAAATATCCTTACTGATGATGTCGATTTTGGGAGCTATCAAGAATATATAAAAGACTTAAAGATAATAACGGCTAATAGAAATTTAGTATAGATAATAAACTAGTTAAAAATACATTGACTAGTTTATTTATTTAGTAGATTTTTTTTATTCTATATGATATAGTATTTTAGTATTAAGAAATTAAAGAAGGTATTAGCGATGGAAGAAACGTTAAAAACAGTGAAACAAGTTTTTAAAGATTATAATTCAAATAGTTTTGCCTTAAGTGAAGCAAAGGTTGCATGTGTCAATATTTATAAGAAAACAAACACATTAGAGATTACACTAGAGATTACTTCTTTTATTTTAATGAAGGACTTAACGGATTTTGAAAGATACTTAGGAAAACGTTTTGGATTTAGAAATATTGATATTAAAATAAAAGCACAAGATGTAGCAAGTGATGCAGATAAAAAAATACAGGCTGAATGGTTAGATATTGTGGAATATATGGCATATAAACATCCATTAACAAAAGCTTTATTAAAAAATAGTGCTATTGAAATACAAGATAACAAAGTGATTGTAAAGTTAGCAATGAAAGGAAAAGACGTATTAGAAGCTAGAGGGTTTGAAAAGATATTAGCCACTAAATTAAAGGACTTATATAATAAAAATTATGTGGTGAGTTATGAAGAAAATATTACTCAAGAAATGTTGCAGCAATATCAAGAACATGCAAAAGAACTAGAAAGACAAGCTATTTTACTAGCAAGGCAAGAAGCAGAAGAACAAATGCAAGAAATGCAAGACGAGAGGCAAAATGGACAATCAAATCAAAGACAAAAAAGTCAAGCAAAACAGGGGGCAAATCAAACAGGTACAAACAGTCAAACAGCATCTTCCAATACTACTATGCCAGAAATGCAAACATCTTCTGCACCTGAAAATCAGGAAGATGAGAACTCACCTTTAATTTATGGAAGAAGTTTAAAAATTAAAGAAGAATTATCCAAAGTCATTGATCTATCAGTAGATAGTGGAAAAGTACTATTAGATGGAGAAGTATTAAATACAGATTCCAGAGAATTGAAATCTGGTAAATTTTTAGTGACTTTTGACTTGTATGATGGTTCTAGTACCATTACCTGTAAAGCTTTTGTAGAAGCAGATAAGCACAAACAAGTGATAAAGAGGTTAAGTGATGCAAAAGGTGTAAAAGTAAATGGTACAGCACAGTTTGACCCATTTGCTAAAGAACTTGGTGTGATTGCTAATGTAATCATTGAATCTACTGGAATTAAACGAGAGGTACGAAAAGACGAAACAAAAGTAAAAAGAGTAGAATTACATATGCATACACAAATGAGCCAAATGGATGGTATGACTGCTGCAAAAGATTTACTAAAACGTGCAGTAAAATGGGGCATGAAATCTATTGCTATTACTGACCATGGTGTAGTACAAGCCTTTCCAGAAGCACATAAATATTTAGAAAAAGACCATCCAGACTTAAAGGTAATTTATGGTGTAGAAGCTTATTTAGCGCCAGATAAAACACCAAGTGTTTCTTTTTCAAAAGATCAAAATATAGAAGATGTTACCTATTGTGTACTTGATTTAGAAACAACAGGTTTTTCTTTCAGAACAGAAAAAATCACAGAAATAGGTATTATGAAAGTAAAAAATCATGAGGTAATTGATGAATTTAGTACATTTGTCAATCCGCAAAAACCAATTCCACAAAGAGTGGTAGAAGTAACCAATATCACAGATGATATGGTAAAAGATGCTCCAACGATTGAAGAAGTTTTACCAAAAGTAATTGAGTTTTTGGGAGATAGTGTATTAGTTGCTCATAATGCAGATTTTGATATTGGATTTTTAAAATATAATGCAGGAGAATTAGGGCTTAAATTAGGGAATACCTATATTGATACTTTGCGTTTAGCAAAAGATTTATTCCCACAATACAAAAAATATAAATTGGGAATTATTGCAGAAAATTTAGGGATTAAAGTAGAAGTAGCACATAGAGCATTAGATGATGTAGATACAACAGTAAAAGTATTTAATGTGATGTTAGATATGCTAAAAGAAAAACAAGCTGTTACATTAGATGATATTGACCGTATTTTAAGTGGAAAAGCAGATTTTAAATCTTTACCTACTTATCATGCTATTATTTTAGCAAAAGATTATGTGGGACTTCGTAATTTATATAAATTAATTTCTATTTCTCATTTAGACTATTTTTATAAAAAACCACGTATTTTAAAATCACTTTATAAAAAGTATTCAGAAGGATTGATTTTAGGAAGTGCGTGTGAGGCAGGAGAATTATATAGAGCAATTATTGCAGGAAAAACAGATGAAGAACTAGAAGAAATAGCAAATGATTATGATTATTTAGAAATTCAACCAATTGGCAATAATATGTTTATGGTAAGAAATGAAACTGTGAAATCAGTAGAAGATTTACAAGACATTAACCGTAAAATTGTTACTTTAGGGGAAAAATTGGATAAGCCAGTAGTAGCTACTTGTGATGTACACTTTATGGACCCACAAGATGAAATTTACCGTAGAATTTTAATGGCAGGACAAGGATATGATGATGCAGATGAACAAGCACCTTTGTATCTACGTACTACAGAAGAAATGCTCAAAGAATTTGAGTATTTGGGGGAAGAAAAAGCATACGAAGTAGTAGTAACTAACACTAATAAAATTGCAGACATGTGTGAAAAAATTAGTCCAATTTCCCCAGAAAAGTGTCCACCATATATTGAGGGTTGCGAACAAACTATTAAAGAAATTGCCTATAGCAAAGCACATGAATTATATGGAGACCCATTACCAGAATTAGTACAAACAAGGCTAGATAAAGAACTAAACTCCATTATCAAAAATGGATTCTCTGTTATGTACATCATTGCACAAAAATTAGTGTGGAAATCGAATGAAGATGGATATATCGTAGGTTCTAGAGGTTCAGTAGGTTCTTCTTTTGTGGCAAACATGACTGGTATTACAGAGGTAAATTCACTACCTCCACATTATCGTTGTCCAAATTGTAAATATTCTGATTTCACAGATTATGGTTATCTTTGTGGATTTGATTTACCAGATAAAGATTGCCCAAAGTGTGGACACAAATTAATTAAAGATGGTATTGATATTCCATTTGAAACCTTCTTGGGATTTAATGGAGATAAGGAACCAGATATTGACTTAAACTTCTCTGGCGAATATCAAGCAAAAGCACATAAATATACAGAAGTGATTTTTGGAAAGGGTACTACCTTTAAAGCAGGAACAGTAGGTACAGTAGCAGATAAAACAGCTTATGGATATGTCAAAAAATACTATGAAGAAAGAGGAATACCAGTTAGTAATGCAGAAGTATTAAGATTGTCACAAGGTTGTACAGGAATTAAAAGAACAACAGGACAGCACCCAGGAGGTATCATTGTTGTACCAAAAGGTAGAGAAATTTATGAATTTACACCTGTACAGCATCCGGCTGATGACCCTAATTCAGATATTATTACAACCCATTTTGATTATCACTCTATTGACCAAAACTTATTAAAGTTAGATATACTAGGTCATGATGATCCAACCATGATTCGTATGTTATATGATATTACAGGAATTGACCCAACAAAAGTACCTTTAGATGATAAAGAAACAATGTCCATTTTTAGTTCTACAAAAGCATTAGGGGTAACACCTGAACAAATTAAATCAGAAGTAGGAAGCTATGGGATTCCAGAGTTTGGTACAAAATTTGTAAGAGGAATGTTAGTAGATACAAGACCTACAACATTTGATGAATTAATTCGTATTTCTGGTTTATCACATGGTACTGATGTATGGCTTGGTAATGCACAAACTTTAATAGAAGAAGGAACTGTTACCTTGCAAGATGCCATCTGTTGTAGAGATGATATCATGATTTACTTAATTAAAATGGGGCTAGACCCTAATAAAGCCTTTAAAATCATGGAAACAGTACGTAAAGGAAAAGCTTTAAAAGACCCAGAAAAATGGGAAGGATTTAAGGCAGTGATGAAAGAAAATAATGTTCCAGATTGGTATATTAAATCTTGTGAAAAAATCAAGTACATGTTTCCAAAAGCCCATGCAGCAGCGTATGTAACAAATGCTTTTCGTATTGCATGGTTTAAAGTACATAAACCAGCAGCATATTATACAGCGTACTTTACCATTAGAGCAGATGAGTTTGACAGTGATATTATGTGTTATGGGGAAGAACGTGTGAAAAACAAAATGAAAGAGATTGATTTAGCGGGTAATAGTGCTACTACTAAAGATAAAAATATGTATGCAATACTAGAATTAGTACTAGAAATGTATGAAAGAGGAATTACTTTCTTACCAATTGACTTATATAAAAGCCATGCTACCAAATTTAAAGTAGAGTCAGATACAGAAATTAGACCACCATTAAATAGTATTCCTGGTCTTGGAACAGTAGCTGCAGAAGGAATTGATGAGGCAAAAAAAGACGGTAAATTCATGTCAATTGATGATATGAAAATACGTTCGAAAATTGGAAAATCAGTGGTAGAGTTATTAGAAAAAGTCGGTTGCTTGAAAGGAATGAGCCAAAGCAATCAATTGAGTTTGTTTGGGTAATTACAATTCACAGTTATAATATAATTTAACAATAATTAATTCAAACTAAATATATTGTGATGTTTGACCTTGGTGTCGCAATTTTCAATTGTGCAAGAAAATCTGCGATTTTCTGCACAGACTAGTAGGAAAATTGCTCCAATTCGCACTCGCT
>CALXQF010000022.1 GCA_944390505.1 uncultured Clostridia bacterium
GGGCTTTCAGATGAAACACTAAGAACATTAGGAGAAAGGCTTACCTATCTTCGTAATTTAGAAGAAAGAAAAAAAGAAGTACAAACCTCTATTGAAAATCAAGGAAAGTTAACAGAAGAAATTATAGAAAGCTTAAGCAATGCAAAAACTTTAGCAGAAGTAGAAGATATTTATAGACCATATAAACAAAAAAAGAAAACAAGAGCAACTGTAGCAAAAGCAAAAGGGTTAGAACCGCTTGCTAATATCATTCTAGAACAAACAGAGAAAGAACCAATTGAAGAAATTGCAAAACAATATATTAATATAGATAAGTTATCAGAAGAAGATAAGAAAAATAAAGATAAAGTTGTTGCAACTGCAGAAGATGCTATTCAAGGTGCTTTAGACATTATTGCAGAAACAATTTCCGATAATCCAAAATACCGTAAACAAATTAAGAGAATTTGTTATAGAGAGGGCGTTATTTCCACAAAAGCAACCAAGCCAGAAGAAAAAACAGCATATCAAATGTATTATGACTTTAATGAAAAAGTAAATCATTTACCAAGCCACCGCATTTTAGCAATCAATCGTGGAGAAAAAGAAGAATATTTAAAAGTAAAATTAGAAAAGCCAGAAGACAAAATATTGGATTTGATTGCAAGAGATATGATAAAAGGGAATACACAATTTACATCTATGTTACAGACTACCATTGATGATAGCTGGAAAAGACTGATAGAGCCTTCTATTGATAGAGAAATTCGTTCTGATTTAACAGAAAAAGCAGAAGAACAAGCCATTAAAGTATTTGGCAAAAATGCAAAACCATTATTACTTGCACCACCTTTAAAAGGAATGACAGTAATGGGATTTGACCCAGCTTACCGTACTGGATGCAAAATTGCAGTAATTGATGAAACAGGGAAAGTATTAGCAACTACTACTGTATACCCAACAGAGCCACAAAATGATATAGAAGGTGCTAAAAAAGTATTAAAAGAATTGATAAAAAAATATGATATCGACATTATTGCAATTGGAAATGGTACTGCTTCTCGTGAGTCAGAAAGCTTTGTATCAGATATGCTAAAAGAATTAGATAAAAAGGTATATTATGCAATTGTAAGTGAAGCGGGAGCATCAGTTTATTCTGCATCTAAACTTGCAACAGAAGAATATCCAGATATTAATGTATCTTTAAGAGGAGCTATTTCTATTGCAAGAAGATTGCAAGACCCATTAGCAGAACTAGTAAAAATAGATCCAAAAGCAATTGGAGTAGGACAATACCAACATGATGTTGATCAAAATAAGTTAACGCAAAGTCTAACAGGTGTTGTAGAAGATGCTGTAAATGAAGTTGGAGTTGACGTAAATACAGCAACACCATCACTACTTTCTTATGTGGCAGGAATTAATAAAACAATTGCAAACAATATTGTAAAATACCGTGATGAAAATGGAAAACTAAAAGAAAGAAAAGAATTACTAAAAGTAGCAAAATTGGGAAAAGCAGCATTTGAACAATGCGCAGGATTTATTAGAATTCCAGGAGGAAGTAACCCACTTGAAATTACAGCAGTTCACCCAGAAAGTTATGAAATTGCAGAAAACTTATTAAAGCAAATTGGTTATGATAAAAAAGATTTATTAGATAAAGATAAATTAAAAGAAATCAAATCCAAACTTGCTACAGTCAAAATAACAGAAACAGCAAGTAAGTTAAATGTAGGAGAAATGACATTAAAAGATATTATTGAAGAACTTTCCAAACCAGGTAGAGATCCAAGAGATGAAATGCCAAAACAAGTTTTAAGAGCAGATGTATTAAAATTTGAAGATTTAAAAGAAGGCATGGTATTAACAGGAACAGTTCGAAATGTAACAGATTTTGGAGCATTTGTCGACATTGGGGTAAAACATGATGGGTTAGTACATATTTCACAATTAAGTGAAAGTTTTGTGAAAAATCCATCTGATGTGGTTTCAGTAGGAGATATTGTAAAAGTAAAAGTCATTGGAATAGATGAAGAAAGACAAAAAGTACAATTAAGTATGAAGATTTAAAAAAGAGCCAAAGGGGTGCGTCTCCTTTGGCATTTTTCTATTCAAATATAAAAATAAAGAAAGAGAGTGATATTATGCAAAATGAATTAAAAGAAAAAATATTAGAGGAACTAAAAAAACATGAAAAAAAGCAAAATACAATAAAACAAACTGGTTTTATTTCAAACCAGTTTTATATTAATTCACTAACATATCAATTAAAAATTGACACATTAACGATAAAAGACGAAAAAGAAAAAATATATGTATGCATAAACTTAAATCAAGTATATAAAGTAGATATACATGAAAATAATATACAAATATATTTAGACAATGACACTCAAATTTTCATAAAAATATAAATCATAAGTTCCTATGATTTTGTAAACGAATTTTATCTTCTTCATCTAAATTTTCTAAACTAAATTCAATTAAGGTAATAATAGTTTTATTAAAAGATAAATTTTTGAGATTAGCTAAATTTTGTACATCATCTACAATATTTTCAGGCAGACGTAAAGTTTTACTTACTCCACTATGATTTTTCGGTATTTTTAGTGTATTCATAATAAACCTCCTGCGACTATTTTACACTTAAAATATTATCAAATATGCACCTAAAAATACTTGCAAACAAATGTCGTTAATGATAGAATTTTAACAAGTAATATTAAGTTAAAAATATACTTATTGCACAACTAATTTTACCATTATGGTATGAAGAAAAATAAGGAGGGATAAAATATGCCGTAAACAAAAGAAAAAAATGTAATAAAAAAATGAAAAAAGTAAGCATAAAAAAGAAAGACAGAACAGTGAGAAACAAGCAAAGGAGGAAGAAGATTGAAAAGCAAAGAAAAGAAACAAAAGGTAATAGTAGAAAGAGGCAATATAAATCAACTACTAATGCAACAAAGTAAAACAAACGGAATTACTCTAATAGCCCTAGTAGTGACCCTAGTGGTATTGCTCATTTTGGCAGGAATAACAATAAGCACTGTATTTAGTGAAAATGGACTAATTCAAAAAGTGCAACAAGCAAAAGACGCACAGTTAATTGCAATGTACCAAGATAGAATAGAAATAGTATGTTTAAATTGGTCATTGGATAAAGCTATGAATGATACAATAGGAATAGATAACCTATGGGAAAGAATGAAAGATGCGGGAATCATTTTAGATATAGAAAGATCAAAAATTTTTTTCAAGTATAGATAAAGAAATATTAAAAAGAAAAGTTGCTACTAGAATAAAAGAAAAAGATTCCTTAAAAATAGTATTTGATATAATAGATAGCCAAGAAAAAGGTTTAAGCATACGGATGTATGACAAGTCAAGTATTAGCTATCTATTTTTTAAATGATTTAGACCATTATATTAAGGAAAATTTAAAAATACAGTACTATATAAGGTATCAAGATAATTTTTGCCTTTTTCATGAGTCAAAAGAATATTTGAAATACTGCTTAGATAAGATTAGCAGTTTTTTAGGTAAGAATAACTTAAAATTAAATGCAAAAACAAGATTATATAATATGAATAATAAATATATATTTTTAGGAAAAACAATAAAATTGAAAATGGGAAATTATAGGGATAAATATAAAAAGATGAAACTTAAAAATGTACAATATAATGGAAAACTAATTTCGCTATATTCATATATTTGCAGTATGAAAAGAATCATATAAGACAGGTATCATGCTTGAGGTTTAGTTGTTTATTCCGCTAATTTGAGTTCATCATACGTACCTTGATAATAATAATCTAAAACGCAGAGAATTAGTCTTTGTCTTAGATTATTATTTAATCCAATAGTAGCTATATAACTTTTTCCAGTATCACTTAAGCAGGAAAATCCTCTTGAATTTTTTGTATCTCGTCATAATGATTATTTAAAATATCTAAAAATACTTTTGCAATTTCTGGATCAAATTGAGTACCAGAGCATTTTTCAATTTCTGCTTTCACATCTTCAATTGGAATAGCATTACGATAAGTTCTTTTAGAAGTCATAGCATCAAAGGTATCTACAACAGCTGTAATTCTAGCTAAATAAGGAATTTCTTCACCTTTTAATTGAGAAGGATAACCCTTGCCATCATATCTTTCATGGTGATGTTTTACAATTGGTATAATATCTTGAAAAATTGCTGCATTACATAAAATATGAGCCCCAATAGAAGGATGATTTTTAATTTCAGAATACTCATCATCTGTTAATTTTGCTTGTTTTAGTAAAATGCTATCTGGAATACCAATTTTTCCAATGTCGTGGAATAATCCACCAACTTCTAAAGTCCTTAAATCTGTTTCAGAAAGTCCTAAATATTTACCTAATACAACAGCAAAAGCAGAAACTCTGTCTGAATGACCTCTTGTGTACGGATCCTTTGCTTCAACCGTATAACGAAGTGTTTGAATACTATCTAAATAAGCTCTTTCTAATTTTTCATAAGTTTTAGAAAGTTCTTCATTAATTCTTTTAATTTCATTCATTTGTTCAATGGATTTAATTCCAGATTCAATCAAAAGCAATAATTGATCAAACTTATCACTTTTTTCACAATAACCTTGAATATCTAATTTACGAATTGTTTCTAAAGGGGGAGCTAGGTTTTTATGACCTGTTAATAATAAGATATATAATTCTTTATTGAATTTACGAATTTCTTCAACTACTTTATCTCCATGAATAGGAGTCATAATAAAGTCTAAAATCATGAGATCAAAATGTTCATTTTTTACTCTTTCAATTGCTTCCATAGGGTCAGTAACGCCTGTAAAATCATATCCAGACCTTTTTAAAAAGATGGATAGAGAATCTACGATGCCTTCTTCATCATCAACAGCAATAATTTTATAACCTGTACTACTTGCATTTTGTATATTTTTTCTCATAAACTTCACCTCGTATTTTTATATCCATAAAAGCTTATCCAAGATGACAAAATCATTATAACATAATTTGTCGAAATGTACAGTATTTTTTGTAAAAAATGGTAAAAAAATTATGCTTAACTCTAGAGTTTAAGCATAATTGAATGAGTAAAACAAACTTTTCTTTATATAGTGAATCATAAAAAAATAATTTTATTAATATAGGTAATAACAAATATTGTGTAAAAGTAAATTCCTATTTTGGTAGAATAATATGAAAAACTGTACCTTTTCCTTTTGATGTTTCAAATGTAATAGTTCCATTAAAATGTGCACGTATTGTAGAATAAGACATAAACAATCCAAGTCCGGTTCCATTTTTTCCTTTAGTAGTAATCATTTCTTTAAATAGCTTACTTTGTACTTCTTCTGGTAAGCCATCTGCATAATCTTGTATAGAAATAATAATTTGATTATTCTGTTCTTCAAGAGTAAGATCAATGGATTTACCTGCTTGACCATGGTAAGCTTGAATACTATTTGAAATCATATTGTTAATAACTTGCACTAAACTATTAATATTTCCTTTTAAAATAGTATGTTCATCTGTTTTCATCGAAACATTTAATGTTACTAAAGCATTTTTCAATTCATGTTTCATTAAAATATCTACACGTTTTACTAATTCATCTAATGTAAATGAAACAGCTTGTTCTTCAGATAATGTAACAGCTTGTCCTTTTACAGCGGTAATAACATCTGACATATATTCTATATATGATCTTATTTTTTCAATCCATTCTTTCATATCATTTGCAATAGCATGATGGTCATCTACTGTTACTTCAGGGTCACCAACTGATACCTCATATTCTTTTACTAAGTCATCTAATCCTTCAGCTGCACCAGAAATGGACATAATAGGTGTTTTTAAGTTGTGAGCAATTCCACCAATTAATTGTCCAAGGGAAGCTAAACGTTCTCTTTCCATTAAAATATTTTGATTGTTTTGAATGGTTTGCATATCAAGCATATGTTGTGTAGTATCTTTAAATAGGATAAGAGTACCTAAATAGGTTTTATCATTATGAATACTATTAATTTCAATATTAAAATATTTGGCTTTATCTCTTAATTTTTTTTCAAAATGATAAGTTTCATCACTTGTTTTTACTTTTTCAAGACAATCTTTAACATCTGACATATCAAAATTAAAAAAGTTATCCTTTTCTATCAATTGAACAATATTTTCATTACGAATATCAGTTGCTTTAAATCCAAACATATCTAGACAAGTTTTATTAAAATCAATAATAGTATTATTTTCATTTAATACTAGATAACCATCAGACATGCGGTCAACAATTCTTTGGAGTGCAATTGGTGTTACTTTCATAAAATCAAATTTAAAAATAGCTAAAGCAAAAAGAAGAACCATGAAAGTAAAAGAAATTGGAGTAGAATAAGTTGTCATTGGAATAATCTGTAAAGTACCTAGTAAATTAATCACAACAGGTATTAAAGTACTAATAATGATAAGAATTGACTGTTTAGAGAAAAAACCGGAATTCTTAATAGAGTACTTTAAAAAGTAAATAATACCAATAATAAATAGAGCATATGTATAAACAGAATGTACAATAAAGTAATCACCATATACCATTTGATCAATATGAGGTGAATAGTGCTTAAAAATCAAATGATGATATTCATTCGTAAATGAAATGATAGCAGTAGTAAAAGGAATAATTAATAACAGAAAATGATACCATCTAATAGTAAGTTTGGTTTTTGCAAAGATAATACCTACTGCTAAAAATGCAATTGGAGAGAACCATACTCCAATACCCGCAAATTTTTCAAAAAGAAAAGGATCAATATTGGTATTTTGGAATAAAATTTGTAAAATAGATCCAAATGTCCAAATAAACATAAATACTAATAGGCAAATAAAAGCTTGTCTTAATTGACTTTTTTCTCTTTGTTTTAATAGCATTGAGATCATCAGAATAATGAGAATATCTGAAATAACCATTGCTAATAGTGAACCTAAATTTTCCATAACTCCTCCTATATTAAATTTATATTTTTAAAATATTGTATATATTGTTGTATATAATGTTCGTCTATTTTAGGCCAATCAAAATCTAGTTTTTGTAAAAAAGCCTTTGTAAAATCTGAAGAAAGCTCAATACTAGATGTATAATTAATATCATCTTCTAAATTAAAATCATTAACAATACCAAATAAGATATCTTTTTGTGCAGAATCTTGTAAAACCATTTTTATCTTTTGATGAAAGACATCTGATGAAACAAAAGAAATCGGATAATTTTGCTTCATTAAGATAGATACTAATTGTTCCATAGTAATATAATAATTATTATATAAATGTAAAATACTAACTTCTTTTAACTCATTTTGCGTAATTAAAGCAATTGCTTTTGCACATATGTCTACAGGAGTAAATTCCAAAGGTGTATTTGCCAATGTTCTTGGCATTATTTGTAATTGAATAAATGAGCGTAGTTTTGTAAAGAAGGAATTTTCCGTTGGATTAATTTGAAATTTTCCATCTTTATATCGATTAGTAATATTTCCTAAACGTAATATTTGTGCATTTAAACCATTTGTAATACCTTCCAAAATAAGTTTTTCTGCTTCAAATTTACTTCTAATATAAATATTGTCTAAATTCTGACCAATATCTAAATTACATTCTGAAAAACATTGATATTTTTCAGTTACAGAATTTCCAGCAACACTGGTAGAAGAAATATGAAGTAATCGTTTATGATACTGCATACAAATATTCACTAATTTTTGTGTTACATCTACATTGATTGTTTTGAATTTATCTTCACTTCCATAATGTTTTACAATAGCAGCTGCATTAATAACAACAGATACATTTTGCATCAGTTCTTCAAATTGATTTTGTTTTAAGCCAAGACATTCTTCTAAAATACTACCTACAATAACATAAATTTTGTGATTAATCAAGCTATCTAGTTCATTTCCGAAATAAAAATGTAAGATTTTTAAAAAACGGTCATATCCACTTTCCCCATTTTTATCTCTAATAATACAATAAATTTTTCCATTATGATGTTTTGCTAATTCATATAAAATATGAGTTCCCACAAAACCATTTCCACCCAAAAGTAGAACATTTTGATTTTCGTGATGAATCAAAGGTTTAGATAAAGTAGCTATTTTATTTTTTTGTAAAATTTCTTGAATAGCCTGATTTTTGACATCTGCAATTGTAGATGTAGATTGATGAATTTGTGATAATTGTCGAACCGTTTTATACTGAAAAATATCAGCATAAGGAATATTAATATCATGTGCTAAAAGTTCAGTTTTAAATTTAATAGCAAGTAATGAATCAGCGCCCAATTCAAAAATATCATCATCAATTCCGACTTCGGTTTTTAATAAAGAAGACCAAATGTCACAATAAAGTTTTTGGGTATCATTTTCAGGTAATACTTTTTTAGCAGAAGTAGTAATCTTTTCCACTTTTAAATTTTCCAACATCTTTTTATCTATTTTTCCATTTGCAGACAATGGAAGTTGCTCTCTTTGTATAAAGTATTTTGGAACCATATAATCAGGAAGCTTTTTGCCTAATGCTTCACGAAGTTGATGAATATCCATGGTTTGGTTAGCAGTGAAATAACTAACTAAACAAGGCATATCATCTTCTTTGATACAAACAACAGCAACATTTGTAATATGTGGTAATAAAGAAATTTGTTTTTCTATTTCTGAAAGTTCAATTCTAAGTCCTCTTATTTTTACTTGAAAATCTTTTCTACCTTTATATACAATATCATAATTAGCATTTAAGTGTCCAATATCCCCAGTTTTATATAATTTTCCCTCTCCAAAAGGATTAGAAATAAATACTTCATTTGTTAAATCTTTTTGATTTACATAACCATTAGTAATACCATCACCAGAAATACAAATTTCTCCATCAAAACCAATAGGACGAAGATTACCATCTTTATCACAAATATAAATTTGTGTATTACAAAATGGTTTGCCAATGGTAATATAATTAGCATCTGTAACTACTTGGTAGGTAGAACAAGAAGTACATTCAGAAGGGCCATATTCATTGCAAATGATAGCACTAGTTTTATTTGATAATTTTTGATATAAGGAAGGAGTAAGAGCTTCTCCACCTAATTGAATACTTTTTAAAATAGCAAGACAATCATCATTATTATCCAATAGTAATTGCAATTTAGAAGGTGTGATAAGCATATATTCTACTTGATATTGGTGAATTAAATTACTAATAAAAGTTGGAATTTTACACTGTTCTTCATTTGCTAAAATAATTCTTTTTCCATTAATTAGAGGAACCCATATCTCAACACCAAACATATCAAAAGAAATAGAGCAAATACTTAAAAATGTATCATAATCTTGGATATGAATATGTTTTTGATAGGATAAAATTAAATTTGCCATTCCTAATTTTTTTACCAATACACCTTTAGGAAGACCAGTAGAACCAGAAGTATAAACTACAGATAAAAGGTCTTCATTTGATAAATAAGTATCAAGATTATTTTTACTAAAGTTTTCTAAAGGAATTGTATCAAGTGTCACAGTTGCTGAAAAATTGATTTTCTTCATTTGAGTATTACTAATGAGAAGAACAGCATGGCTATTTTCTAACATATATAAAATTCTATCAAATGGTAAATCATGATCAATCAATAAATAAGCAGCACTAGATTTTAAAATGGCTAACATGCTAATGACAGTCTCTATGGAGCGATTTAGTAAAACTCCTACAATTTGATTTCTTTTAATACCTTGTGATTCTACTAAATAATGTGCTAATTGGTTTGCCTTTTCATTTAATTCTTGATAGGTAAGCACTGTGTTTTCAAAAACAATAGCATCTTGATTAGGATGATTTTTTACTTGTTGTTCAAATAAATCAAGAATTGTTAATTCTTTATTATAAGGAGTATAAGTATTATTTAGTTTATTTTTAATTTCGTCTTCTTCTTGTTTTGAAAGCATATTCATTTGAGCAATAGGAATTTCCAAATTTTCCACAAGAGTTTCTAGAATATTTTGATAATGGGTAGCCAAATTTTCTATATATGTTTTTGTAAATAAATTTGTTGCATATTCAAAATGAAGCTCAAAATTTTCTGCCTTAGGAATGATTTCTAATGATAAATCAAATTTAGCAATATGGTTTTCAGGCACAAAATAAGTAGCAGGAATTTCTCCTAATTGAATAGGAGGATAACCATTATTTTGATAAATAAACATTGTATCAAAAAGTGGGTTTCTATTGGTCTCTCTTTTTAGTTTTAATTCTTTTACTAATTCATCAAAAGGATAAGCCTGATGAGCAAATGCACTCAAGCATAAATCTTTGATAGATTGAAGATAATCTTTTAATTTCATAGACGAATTAATAGAAGAACGAATAGCTAAATTGTTAACAAACATTCCTAATACATTTTCTAATTCAGGAGTTTCTCTGTTCATAATTGGTGTTCCGACTACAAATTCTTCTTGATTTGTGTATTTGTAAAGCAAAATAAAGTATGCTGTTAATAATATCATATATGGAGTCATATTTTGCTGTTTTGCAATTTGCATAATAAGACTACTTAATTTTGGGGATAATGTTAAATAAATACTATTTCCTTCAAAAGATGAGGTAATAGGTCTTGGCAAACAAGCTGGCATTTCTAAAACAGGAGGTGTTGTTTTAAATTGGTCTAACCAATAATTCTTATCTTCTAAATAAGTAGAAGTATGCTTGTATTTTTCTTCCCATATTGCAAAATCAGGATAATCAACTGTCTTTTCTGATAAAGTTCCATTATTGTAAAGGATAGATAGTTCCTTTAATAAAATGGTAAGGGAAGTACCATCACTAATACTGTGGTGCATATCCATTAATAATAAAGCTTTTTGATTTTCAAATAAAAGTAATTTTGCACGAAATAATGGAAACTCATGTAAAGAAAATGGTTTTACAAATTTATTAACTAATTTTTCTTTATCAGAATAGTAGCATTGTTCTGTTTCCAAATGAAAATCTACATGTTCTACAATTTTTTGAACTAAATCCCCATCTTCAATAGCAAAATAAGTTCTTAAAGAAGAATGTCTATTAATTAATTGTTTTAGACAATTTTCTAATTTAGCAATATCAGGTGTTTTATCTAATAGCAATCCACCTGCAATGTTATAAACAACAGAATCTGGTTGCATTTCAGAAGCATAATAAACTCGTTTTTGAGCAGAAGAGGCAGGATAATATTCTCTTTTTTCAGATGGAGTAATTTGCATAGTAGCATTTTTCACCTGTTTACTAATAAAGTTAGATAAATCTTGAATGACAGGATGTGCTAATATATCTTTTACTGATAACTGGATATTCAATTGATGATACAAGATAGAACACAATTGAATAGCAGATAAGGAGTCCCCACCTAAATCATAAAAAGAGTCTTGAATACTAACATTTTTTACTTTACATAACTCCTCTAAAATAGAAATTAAAGTACTGTCTATTTCATTTCTAGCAGGAACTACTTGTTTTTGTAAATGCTCTTGTTCAAAATCAGGTTCTGGAAGGGCCTTTTTATCTATTTTTCCATTTGGTGTATATGGCATTTGTTCCAACCCAATAAAATATTGTGGTATCATGTAATTTGGTAGTTTCTTTTGTAAGGACTGCCTTAAGTCTGGTAAAGAAATACTAGACTTTGCTGTATAATAACTACATAAAAACTCATGGCCTTCTTCTGTTACTTTTTTTACTGTACAGCAATTTTCAATACCAGGAAAATTCATAATTTGTTTTTCAATTTCTTCTAATTCAATACGTAATCCTCTTATTTTTACTTGGTGATCTACTCTACCAAAACATAGAATTTCACCATTAGGCAAAAAGGTACCAGTATCTCCAGTTTTATACATAATGGTATTAGGAATAAAAGGATTAGGAATAAAACTTTTTTGCGTTAAATCAGGTCTTTCCATATAACCATGACCAACACCATCTCCTGCAATATAAAGCTCTCCAGTGGTGTCGATAGGGCATGGTTGTAAATTGGAATCTAAAATATAAATTTGGGTATTATATAAAGGTTTTCCAATGGTAATTTGTTTTTGATTGGTTACATCTGTTAAAGTAGAAAAAACAGTGGTTTCACTAGGACCATATCCATTATAAATTCTACCATGTGTTAATGTAAGCAAATTGTTTTTTAAAGTAAGAGGAAGAGGCTCCCCTGCTAAAGTAATATATTTTAAATTTTGTAAATGTGGCATATCTTCTTTACTGTTATAAAATAATTGCATTCTAGAAGGAGTGGTTTGGATAATTTCAATATTTTCTTTGGCTATTAGGTCATCTAAACAATGAGGAATAGTTTGTTCTTGATGGTTGGCAATGACCAATTTTAGTCCTCTTTGCAAAGAAATAAGGGTCTCAAAAATAAAAATGTCAAAACTAACAGTAGTAACAGACACTATTGCTTTATCTTCCCTATTTTTTAAATAAGGAATATAATCATTACAGTAATAAGTAAGGTTAGTTAATGCTTTTTGTGTTAACATAACTCCTTTAGGAAGCCCTGTAGAACCAGAAGTATAAATTAAATAAGATAAATCATCTGGACTAGAGATACATGGTAAATTTTCCTTTGAAAAAGAAGCAATTTCTGTATAAGGTAAACTAACATCTACCATTTGACAAGATATGGTAATTTTAGAAAATAAATCTTTTTGTGTTAAAACCATGGAACAATGGCTGTTTTCTAAAAGGTAAGCAATTCTATCTTCAGGATAATCAGGATCAATTGGAATATAAGCTCCACCAGATTTTAAAACAGCTAAAATAGAGACAATCATTTCTAAAGAACGTCCTACCATAATACCAATAATGCTATTGTTTTTCACTCCATTGTTTCTTAAAAAGTGAGCCAATTGATTTGCTTTTTCATTTAATTGCACATAGGTAAGTGATTTTCCCTCAAACACAATCGCTGTTTTGTCAGGAGTTAATAAAACTTGTTCTTCAAAAAGTTGTGCCATCGTTTTTTCTTTTAGATAATCAAAAGAAGTTTTATTAAAATCATAAAGTAATTGTTTTTGCTCTTCTGGTGTTACAATTTGAATGTCTGAAAGCAAAATAGATTCTTTTTCTAAAATTTGAGAGATAATATATTCAATACGTTTATGAATTTTTCTCATATCATCAGGAGTATATTTATTTACTTTATAATCATAAGCAATGTTTAATAAGTTAGCATCATTTAGATCAAAAATATGAATATCGATATCGTCTGCTATAGTATGATTAAAAAACCAAGTACTTTTATGAGGAATGGTATCTTGTTCTTGATCCATTTTTGTAATTTGGTAAGAAATCATGATTTTATATAAAGCAGGTAAATCACGCTGTTTTTTTCTTAAATCTTGTAAAATAGTTTGGTAAGAATATTTTTGGTGTCTTAATAAAGCCATAGAATTTGTGGCGATTGAAGATAAAAATTGTTGAAAATCAAGTTGCTGATTGAGATGAATACGAAGTGGTAAAGTGTTAATAAACATACCCATTGTATTTTTTTCTTTTACATTAGAACGGTTTAAAATTGGAGTACCAAAACAAAAGTCATCTAAATTTGATATCCTACCAACATAAATTGCATAAATGGCAATTAAAAAATTGAAAATAGAAACTTTATGAGAAGTGCAAAACTCTTTTATTTTCTCTAAAAGAGAAGCGGAAATAGAGAGTTCTTCTCTTTGCGCTTGC
>CALXQF010000023.1 GCA_944390505.1 uncultured Clostridia bacterium
CTAGGGCATTTTATAAAATAATATAAAATATTTTAAAATAAAAAAAAGAGGCTAAAAGCCTCAAAATTGGTTGCGGGAGATGGACTCGAACCATCGACCTCAGGGTTATGAGCCCTGCGAGCTGCCAACTGCTCCATCCCGCGATATATCAATAAATTAATTATACTACTTTATAGGGTGAGTGTCAATACAAATGTAAGAATTTATTGAAATACCTCATCTATATTCTATTGAACTTTCTTTTAGCATCTTTGTATATTATATGCTTAAATTATATATTTATTCCCAAAAATTAAAAGTCTATTACTATAGACTTTTAAGAACTTACTACTTTCTTTTGAATAGTTTTTTGATATACTTTATTAAATAAGCTAATAGCACCATGAACCCAAAACATAGTATTGCATAAACATAGTTATTTAAATGAACCTCTTTTAATATAAGCATTGGAATTCTCTGTAACATATAAAGTCCAAATAAATTTTTTCCAAACCAATAAGCTAAATTGTTATTTATCTTTATCTTCATAGAAAGCATAACGACGATAATCGCAAATAAGATACTTTCTATTTCATATGCAATTATAAAATCAGGATTCTTTATTATAAGATTAAAAATGATGATGTAAAATAGATGAGAAATAAGTAATTCACCAAAATTTGGATAAACAATAAAAAATGCCAATAATAATATATTTTTATTAAACTGTTGCAAAGTCTTTTAAATCTTCAAATTTTGCATCTCCAATTCCTTTTACATTTTTCAGTTCTTCTACGCTATTAAATTTTCCATTTTGCTCTCTATATTCTATAATTCGACTAGCCAAAGATGGCCCTATTCCTGGCAATGTTTCTAATTCACTTTGATTAGCAATATTTATATTCACTTTTTCATTTGCTCCTTTCTCTGTAGAATTATTTTCTACATTGATATTATCTCCACTTTCTATTGTAATATACTGTTTCTGTTCATTATTTTCTTTATCTTTTTGATTAGGAATATAAATTTTTTGTCCATCTTCTAATATATATGCTAAATTAATAGAATCTAAATCTGCTTCTTTAGTTGCTCCTCCAGCTGATTCAATTGCATCTGCAATTCTTGCTCCTTCTGGTAAAGTTAATACTCCTGTCTTCTTTACTTCTCCTGTAATGTGAACAACTATATTAGCTATTTCATCTTTGGATTGTATTTCATTTACTTCTTGATTTATCTGTTCTTCATTCCCTGATATTAACATTTCATTAAGATTAATCATTGTTTCTTCGTTTTGCATTGTAAAAAAGCCATAAATTCCAATTACAATTACTATTACTGCAACAATTATCCCTATTATTATTTTTTGTTTTAAATTAAATTGATTTAACATTTTATTTCTTCCTTTCTCATATAATATTACTAGAATTTGTTACTAACTACTGATTTTATACTGATTTTAGTTTGAACTATAATTTCATTATTAGAACCATTATCTAAGGATTAAAATTTTTGATGAATTTTTGCGTATATCTTGCAATAATTCTCTTTTTAATATATATTTATATTTAAATTGATTTTTTATTTTTTTACAATTATATTCGTCATATCACAAAACCTTACAAAGCTTTTGAAATAGGCTTTATGATTTTTTTTGCTTTTTATATTTTTATACTACTAAAACATAAAGCAAAACAAAATATAAAAAATCTGAACTTTAAAAATCTATGATGTGAATATAATTATATTAGGAGAATTCGAATGAAAAAAATCTTTCTAAAATGTTGGTTACTTTTAATAGTTTTTTTATTAATATATAGTCTTTTATTTTCTATTTATTCTGTACGAGCTGCTAGTAATACTTCTACTGATATTACCACTTATTCCCCAGCATGCATTTTAATGGAATCAAATACTGGTAAAATACTCTATGAAAAAAATGCTTATGAATCCCGTTTTCCAGCAAGTACTACAAAAATCATGACTGCCATTTTAACTGTAGAAAACTGTAAATTAACAGATGTTGCAACAGTTAGCCATAATGCTATATTTTCTGTTCCTGTTAGTTATTCTCATGCTAGTTTGCAAGAAGGTGAGGAATTGACCATTGAGCAACTTCTAAATGTGTTGCTAATTCCTTCAGCAAATGATGCTGCTAATGTATTGGCTGAACATATTTCTGGTAGTGTAGAAGAATTTGCTAATTTAATGAATGAAAAAGCAAAAGAAATTGGATGTTTAAATACTCACTTTACAAATGCAAATGGTGTACATGATGACGAGCATACCACTACTGCTTACGATTTAGCTTTAATGGGACGTTATGCTATGCAAAATAGTACTATACGCTCTATTGTAAAAAAGTCTAGGTGTTCTTTGCCTACTACTAATAAATATAGTAAAACTGATCGTATTTTTAATACTACCAATGATTTAATTCGTGAAAATAATAGTAGTGCTAAAGATAATTATTATTATCCTAATGCAACTGGTATAAAGACAGGTTATACTACTGAAGCTGGTTCTTGTATTATTGCAAGTGCACAAAAAGATGGAATGGAAGTCATTGCTGTCGTTTTAGGTGGTGAAACTACCAAAGATGGTTTAAGTGAAAGGTATCTAGATTGTATTAATTTATTTGATTATGCATTTGAAAATTATTCTCTTCAAACTGTTCATGAAAAAGATAGTGTTTTACAGCAAATCTCCATTTCTGGAGCAACACAAGAAACCAAAAATTTGGACGTAAAAGTAAAAGATGAAATTCAAATTTTGATGAATTCTAAGGAATCAACAGAAAATTTACAACCAAAAATTACTTTTGCTGAGAATTTAAAAGCTCCTATTTCACAAAATTCTGTAATTGGAACAATTACTTATGAGGTAGATGGGCAAACCTATTCTTCTGATTTAATTGCAGGAAACAATGTAATTGCTTCTGGAATATTACCTATTTTACTACGAATTTTATTAATATTAGTTACTTTGTACCTTATTTATTTATTACTAAGTTCCTCCAAGAAATCGAAAAAAGGTAATCATTCTCAAAATACAAAATCATTTCAAAAAAAGAAGAAAAAATCATCTGGGAAAAGAAGTAAAAAGGGTGGACATTTTCGATTTACACAATTAAATAATTTGTAATTTTGTTATAATAAAAAACATAAGAGGGCTTATTGTTAATAAGCCCCCTATTTTATTTTTCTATATGGAATGTATCTTTCATTCTGTTTTATTTAGTCTCTCATTTTTTCTATGTTTATTTCCTCAATACTAAGAATTCATTCATCTTATGCCCCAATAATAATAGTAATATCTGCATCTGTCTGATTTCCAGTAGATATTACTTGTGTATCTACTAATAATTTTATCTCTTCAAGTGCTGCATTTTCTACATTTCCACGGTTAATAATAACTGTTTGCTCGGTATAAGAAGTATCTGTTACATTAGAAACAGTGTAACCTGCATCTTCTAGTAAACTTTGTATTCTTTCTACCTTTGCACTGCTATTGCTACCATTAAGTAATTCAATATTAATTTGTTCTTTATCAATGCCTGATGTGTCAATACCACTTGTATCAATTTCCTCTTCATTTGTTGGATTTAAAAACAATTCATCTATCATTTGTATCATTGCTTGTTCATCGGTTAAGTATACATATACACCATTTGTAAGTACTGATTCTCCTGGCAATTGTTCTGTTTTTAAATTATCTACATTAAATTCTACTATATATGGAATATAATCTTTAATTGCATTAAAATCCAAATTAGTTTCCACATATTGATTAGCAATATCTATAAATTGATTGATTTTAAAAATATTTTCTGGTACTAAAGTTTGTTTTGCAAGTGCTGTTAAGAATGCTCTTTGTGTTCTCATTCTTCCATAATCTTCTATTCCATATTCATAAGGGTATGTACTACCATCATTATTATGTCTAAATCTTACCAATTGTTCAGCTTTATCACCATCTAATACTTGTACTCCTGCTTTTAAATCAATATGTAAATTTTGTTTGTTATCATCATATTTCATATCAATTGGTACATCAAATGTAACCCCACCAATTGTATCAACCAACACTTTGAAAGCCTCTGTATCTACAATTAAATAGTATTGTACATTTAAACCTGTTAACTCATTAATTTCTGTCAGCATTCCTTCTACGCCTCTATACGAATATATAGAATTAATTTTGTCATTTGGTGTTGCTGTATATTGGCTTGTTCCAATAAATGTATCCCTTGGAATTGATAGAAGTGATGCTTGTTGATTTTGTGGGTCATATTCTGCAATCATAATGGTATCTGTTAAATTTTGACTTTTACCTACTAATAAGCAATAAATTTTAGGTAGAGTTTTTACGGTATCCTGATTATGACCGATTGCTGTTGCCAGAAATCCTCTTAATCCTCCCCCATTTTTATATACTTTATATGCAAAAATACTTCCTGCTACTAATATAACTAATATTAAAACTAAAACTATTTTCTTTCCTACACTCATTTTTTTCTTTTTTTTATCTCTTGTCTTTCTTTGATTTCCCAAAATATTCACCTATTTCCTTTTTACTATGTTTTTTAGTATAACAAACTTCTACAAAAATAGCAATAATTTCACTAAATTTTCATAATTTCTATTATTTTTTTTAATCCTTTTAACAATTATTCTTAATTATAATTTGTTCAAACTAAATATATTGCAAAATTGCAACACTAAGGTCAATCGTTACGATATATTTAGTTTGAACTATATTGATTGTTAAAAAATTATTTCCAATAATAAGTTATGATGATAAAACATGCTTCCAAGCCATGAATTATTGATACCCTCTAAAATTCCTGTCTGACTTATCATTGGACTAATAAATGAAATAATAGCTAAAATCACATAAATGATAATGAGAGCTTCTAATAATCCGTAAATAATACCTCCTAATTTATTGAACTGTTTTATAACAGGTAATCTAGTAATTAAACTAGCAAGTCCTTTAATAAATAGCAAAACAATTCTGCTAATTAAGAATAATACGATTAATACTCCTACGTTGATTATAGTAACTGCAATGTTTCTGGCAGTAGCATCGACAATTGTATTTTTTGCTTCTGTTCCAGCATTACTAACAGTTTCATTAATATAATCTAGCATAATATTAGACATATTAGAATTTTTTGTGTTTTCTTCTGGTGGAACATTTTCCCCTTGTTCTTTGTTTTCTGTACTTTGTTCATTGCTTTCTTCTGTAACCATTTGCCTAATTGCCTGTTCCAAATTTTCATCCCAATTAGTATTATCCACTACAAAATTAGCAATTGGTTTAAACAAAATAAAAGCAATTACTAAAGCTAATACAAAAGAAATAATTTTTAGTAAAGACCCTGTTAATCCCTTATAATAGCCTAGACCAATGCAAAGTAAAAAAATTACAATAATCACTCCATCAATTATCATTCCCATATTTTTTCTTGAATATTTTAAACAAAAAATATTCTTCTCCTTTTTTCATTTTTTATATTTATAGTGAGATTAACTCTATTTTATCTCTATAAATCACACCAGCAACGCCATCTGCTATTACTATATTTCTAATAACTTGTGTTGAAATATATCTTTTGATTAGCCATCCATTTGTATTGATAAATTCAACTTGTGTTCCTAAATTAACAGCTATCACATTTTGATTGGAAACAACATTTTTTGCCACTTCCTCTACTGTATAAATATTTTCCTTTTCATTCCCTATATTTTTCATTTCTACTACAGTATTCGCACTAAATAATCCAGTTGATTGTTCTACTGTTCGAAAAACATAATTATTTAGTTCAATATCTGCAAAAGTAATTTTTTGGTTTTCGTCATTTAATGAATAAAGCTGTTTTACCTCACTATTTTGAATGCAATCAATTTTATCATCATACATACATATTAATTGATCTTTATTTTGATATTTTATCCTTAATAATAAGCTATTTTGAGGTGCCTCATATGTGTACTTTGGTTCAGTCTCTTTTTCTTTTACATCTTCAATAGAAATTATCTTAATACTAGATTGTACTACAGTACCTGAAGTACTCACCTCTGCATAAGCAAGATTTTGGTTGTCTGGAGATATACAAGCATCTACTGCAATAACACTAGATAAGTAGGACTTAAATAATTCATTTCCTTCATTATCATATGTTATGATTACTGATTTATAAGTAGTTCCTGTTACAATAGCACTTACATATCCATTTTGGTTGACTGTTACTTTGCTTAAATTTCCATCCACATTTTTTTCCCATACAATATGATCTCCAGATATAAGATATAATTTTTGATTATTCTTTTCTCCAATTACTAAATATTGTCCTTCTACGTCATATACAGGATTGCTAATTTCTACTTTTACTTCTTTTTCTTGTTTGCCAGATGCATTATATTGAAATAGTGTGTTTTCAGCTAAAATACAAATATATTTGCCATAAGGTATTACATTTGTATTAGAGTCATAGTCTATTTCAATCATAGGTACATTTTCTTCTGTTACATTCTTTCGGAAAACATATTGATCCATAAAATCACGAAATTGGTCATTAGTTTGATAAACAATTGTTACTGTTATGCAAACCACAACTACCACAATAGCAATTACAATCATAATAATATTTTTTTTATTCACTTTCTTCTTTTTTTCTTCTGGAAATTCTACGATTTTTTTCATTTTTATTTAACTCTTCCTCTTATGAAAAATAAGTATCTTATTTTTATAATGTATTTATATCAGTTTTGGGTATTTTTTTCAATACATATTCCGGTTTTTTCACAATGTATACAGGTATTTTTTATTAGAAAACTTTATCTTATCGTTCCTAAAAAACAAAAAGAAAAGTTGAATAAGCCCTAATACTCCAAAAATCGGATAACACCAATTTACTAAATTAGAAAATCCAATCGGTGTTATGAATATAGATGAAATACAAAGTATCAAAACTGCAAAATTGTATTTTTTCTTAGACTTACTAATATTTTTTAAAAATCCATATCCTGCTGAAATAGTAGTTGTTAGAATTGCTACTAAAATAACAATACCATAAATCCAATAATACACCACTCCAAATTCTTTTACAATTTGTAAAATTGGTAACTCTAATTCTAAAATATAACCTCCACCTCGTAATAGTAAACAATATAAGCAAATTCCAAGAATAATAAAAATGCCACTACATATAATACTAGTTTTTTTAATCATATTCTTTGTTTTCATGTATTTTTGTAATTCAATTAAAATAGGAATCAATAAAATACTGTTATAACTTGCATATAAAATACTACTGATGAAGCATTGAATTGGTCTTTCTATTGGCGACATATTTTGCATCAAATATTCTGCTGTAAAGGGAATATTTTTAATTCCCAAATAAAAAATAAAAAGAATTAAAAATGGAATTAATATTGTATTAATAGATATAATACCTTTTATATCATTTTTAAAGATAATATAACATATTATTGCAATTCCAATTCCCGTTATCCAAAGTGGCACTTCAAACTCTTGCCAAAAGTAAGAAGAAAAGCCAGCTATCATAATATAAAAAGAAATCAATAAGAAAATGGTAATCATCATATTAACTATCTTTTTCGTAACAGGAGACATCGGTAATGTATTTAAAAATTCTGTATAATTTTGAATTTTTTTATCGCTGTTAAAAGATAAAACTTTGTGAATGATAATTCCTGTAATAATACATGATATAATCATCCCTATTAATCCTATATTTCCATACTGACTAAAAAATAAAATAATTTCTTGTCCTGAGGCAAAGCCAGCCCCTATCATAGTTCCGATAATTACCAGACAGGATTTTAATATATTTTTCATAGTAAAAACTCCTTCATTTTAACATATGAAGGAGTTTTTGAAATCAGAACCTATTTTTTTCTTCTTCTTACTTGCCATATAATAATTCCTAAAATGATAATAAAGATTGGAATAGCAAAGATAATTGCTAAAACAATTCGTGTTTGTTGTGCGGTTACATTATATGTTGTTACGGTTTCTCCAGTTTTACGAATAGTAATGTTACTTTCGTTTTCTGTTAGGTAAGAAATAGAGTTGAGCAATACATCTTCATTATTATATAACATAATAGCATAACTATAGTACTGTATATCTATTTGGATTGACATATTAGTTGCAAATACAGTGTTGGCGAATACAATCATTTTAGAATTATTGTCATCTCCAACTTCTTTTGTAAACATTGCAGCAACTGTTGCTCCTGCCGCATCTTCATCACTATCTACCTGACTAGCACCAGTTTCTTCTAGATCCGTTCTATAAAAAGCTTGATCACTTACTGTTGCAAGTATCTCGGAAGTTACATTTTTTTCTTCTAGTTCTTCATCTGATGCAATAGTTAGCTTTCCTGGATTCATCATACATATGTTTAAATCCATGCTGATATTTTTTACAATTTCAGAACTACTATTAATAGTAGAAATAACATAACTTGGTGAACTATACATCATTTTACTGCTATCACCTTCCAATATAATTCCATCTGACACGCTAACTCCATATTCGTCTAAAACTTCTTGGAAGTTTGGAGTTTCTATTTGATTTAAGTTTGGATCTAATAGTAACAATATTTCTCCACCATTTTCAATATAATCTAAAATATCATCTCTTTCTGCTTCTGTAATATCTTCTTTTAAGGCTGTTAATACTAAGACTTCACAATCTTCTGGGACTTGACCTGTCGTTAGTAAATCTACATATTCTACTTCATTAACTTCAGATATCAGGCTAGCTTCTAGTAATTGGAAATATTCTTCAGAATACAATTCGTGACCTGTTGCAAAATAAATTTTTGGTTTCACCTCTGTTGTCACATCTATTATTGCATTTGTCATTGATTCTTCTGTAATATCTATTTCCTCATAAGTAGTATAATCATATGTATACAAATTATAATCATATAGAATTTTTTCTTTTACATCTGTATGAATTACCATAAATGAACTTGTATCTGTTACACCATAGTTTGTTTTCCAATCTGATTTTGCATTTAAATTTTCTAGTTCTTCTACTTTTATATGTTCATTTAGATTAGCATATTTATAAGCAAAATCATTTACATAATCATACATATTGTAAATAGAAATCGTAACATCTTCCTCTAAATCTTGCAATTTATCTTTTGTTGTTTGTGAAATAGAATAAATTTTCTCTGCTGTAAAATCAAGGTCTGAAATATTTACAAGACTCACTGCATAGTTAATTCCTAGATAAGCACAAATAATAATTGCAAATAATAATATTGTTAATGTAATATTTCTTAGCCATTTTTTCTTAATCACTTCTATAAATCTATTTGCCATGATTTTTCTCCTTTCCTATTTTACCGATTTTCTTCTTTGCATAACAATAATTGTAAATAAAATAAACATAATTGCAAATGCTAATAAATTAGTAACTTCTGCTACTGAAATAAGTCCTGCTGGAAATTTTTGATAACTACTCATTAAGTCTACCATAGCAAATGACTCATCTATATTTGGTAAAAACCATGGAACAACTAATAATATAATGGTGATAATTGCTGCAATTACTTGATTTTCTGTTAAGCTAGAAATAAACATTCCCAATCCAATCGCTGCCATAGCAACCAATAAAAATCCTAACATTGATACTAATGTAGAAGCTAAATTAGGTGCTTTAAAGAAACATAAAATGATGTAATACACAAATGAAAATGCTAATGTAATAAGAATTAATGTAACAGCCGCGAAGAATTTTCCTAATACAATTCCTGTAATACTTCTTGGAGACGTTAGTAATAATTGTTCTGTACCATTTTTTCTTTCTTCTGCAAATGTTCTCATTGTAATAATTGGAACCATAATTAATAAACCATATCTTGCTGTATTAAAATATAAATTTCCCATATCATAAGCTCCCACACTAACTGTGGTTAGATAGAAAAATAAACTAAATACAAGTAAAAATAGTCCTATTGTTATATATCCTATTGGAGATAAAAAATAACTTTTTAATTCTTTTTTATAAACTGCCCACATTATTTTTCCCCTCCTTTATCTTTTTTCTCTGCTTTTTTGCTTTCTTTTTTCTCTTCTTTATTATTTTTTTCTTTTTTAGCTTCTATTTTTATTTCTTTTTTCTCTTGCTTTTGTTTTTTCTTTTCTTCTTTTGCTTTTGTTTTTTGCAATTCTTCTTGCTGTTGTTCTTCTAATTGTTCTTGACTATTGGTATCTACTAATTTAAGGAAAGCATCTTCTAATGTTGTTTCTCCTTTTTTTAGTTCAAAAATAGTAATTTCTTCTTTTGGTAATATATCAAATAATTTTTTTCTTAAGTCAAATTCTTGTGCAGAAGTAATAGCATATTGTTTTGTATAATCTTCATTATCTTTGACCAATTTTACTTCTTCTATTTCTGGTACTTTTTCTTGTAATGTACTCATATTTCCTTTTACATCTTCCACAGTTACTAAAATAGTATTTTTCTCTTTTGTTTTTGTTTCTAGATTTTCAGGAGTATCTACTGCTACAATTTTACCTCGATTAATAATAATTACTCTTTCACAAATCTGGCTTACCTCTGATAAAATATGACTGCTTAAAATAACAGTATGTTTTTTTCCTAGTTCTTTAATTAAATTTCTAATTTCTGTAATTTGCTTTGGATCTAATCCCACTGTTGGTTCATCTAAAATAATAACAGCTGGATCTCCTACTAAAGCTCCTGCAAGTCCTACTCTTTGTTTATATCCTCTTGATAAATTTCTAATTAATTTATTTTCTACTTCTTTTAATCCTGTTTCATTAATAGCTTTTTCTACAATTTCTTTTTTTCCTTTTTTCACAAGTTTTAATTCTGCCATATAAGTAACAAATTCTTTTACAGTTAGTTCTGTATAAAGTGGAACTCCTTCTGGCATATAACCAATTTGCTTTTTGGCTTTTTTAGGTTTTTTAGAAATGTCATAACCATTGATGATAATTTGGCCTTTAGTAGGCTCAATAAATCCTGTTATCATATTCATAGTTGTACTTTTTCCAGCACCATTTGGGCCTAAAAATCCAACAACTTCGCCGTCTTTTACTTCAAAGCTGATGTTATCAACGGCCATGACATTAGGATATTTTTTTGTGACATTTTTGACTTCTATCACTTTCAATTCCTCCTCTTTCTTATTTCCGTAAGTTTTACAGATGTAATCTTATCACTATCTTTTTTACCGTGCAATGCTTTTTAGAATATTTCACATAGAATTTACAATTTAGAATATACATGTTGTAGAAAATAAATTTACCATTTAAAATTTTCCATTTATTTTAATAGGATTGATTTAAGCAAGGCATTTATATTGTACTTTAGAATGGAGGGAACTTCCATGAATTTTATTTATCCGTTTTTAGTAGCATTTTCTCTTGTTTTTGTGAGCGAATTAGGTGATAAAACACAACTTTTAGTGTTATCTTTTTCTCAAAAAGATAGAGCCTTTAAAATATTATTAGGTGTTGCAATTGGCTCCTTTTTTAGCCATGGAATAGCCATTTTATTCGGCAGTAGCATCACTTTATTTGAAAATGAGAATTTACACCAGCTTTTTAAATTTTTTACTTATTGTTCTTTTCTCATTATGGGAACATTATCACTACTTCCTCCAAAAGAACAATTATCAATGGAAGAAAGTAAAAAAGATGGGATACTTTTTAAAATATCTCACCTAAAATTAAATTATTGTTTGATTATTGCCTTATGTATTTTATTTGGTGAACTTGGAGATAAAACTTTTTTAGCATCTATTGGTCTTGGTGTACAATACCCCGCCTTCAAACCCGCTTTGATTGCAGGTGCCGTCTTGGCTATGGTATGTTGTAACCTTATTGCTATTTTGTTTGGAAAGTTTTTAAAACAGCATATTTCTGAATCAGCTATGCAGAAATTATCTGGTTTCCTATTCTTGTTATTTGGTTTAGTTGGTTTTATTTCTGTTTTTTGTGATTAATAGCGTATATATTCATTTTAAAATATGTTGAAATTTGTTGCTAATAATGCTATAATTAAAAAATATAAAAAAAGAAAGAGGAATAAAAAATGACAAGTAAACAAAGAGCGTATTTAAGAGGTCTTGCCAATTCTTTACAACCAATTTTCCAAATTGGTAAAGGTGGCTTATCTGATAATTTAATGAAGCAATTAGATGAAGCTTTAGAAGCAAGAGAATTAATAAAAGTAAATGTATTAGAAACAGCTCCAGAAGAAATAAAAGTTCTTGGTAATAAAATAGCTGAAAGTACAAATTCTTTTTTTGTACAAGCAATTGGAAATAAACTTACTTTTTATCGTGCTAATCCAAAAGAGCCTAAAATTATATTACCAAATTAAAAAATATAGTAATGAATCGTCTTTGACAAGGCATTTCATTACTATATTTTTTAGTTAGTGTTTGATTCGTTTTTTGGTTTTACAATATCGATAATCCATACTTCATTTCCTTCTTTATCCTTTGTTCTTAAATTTGGAAATATCTTTTGCATTCTTTCATTTGTAAAATACTCATTTTCTATTTTATTTTTAATAGAGAGAACTGGATTGTTTACTTCTACTGTTTTTATTGGTTCATGGTAATATTGTTTCATTGCTCTATTTTCATACGTGTTAATTGCCCAAACAGTTACTAATGCATCAATCACTAAAAAAATAAACAAAATAATTTCTGTTATTTTTTTTGGCCTTTCTGGAACTTTGTCAATCAATTTATCAATAAAAGGTTTTGCAATTGACATCAATCCTATCGCCAAAATTCCCCAAAACATAGAATAAGTGATGCAAATTCTCCCATTTACATCCTTTCCGGTATATGCATAATCCCAAAAACGGATTCCATAAATTGCCTCTAATAGATAGCTTAATAAATATTCTACAACTGACCCAATTAAAAAACCGTAAATAAATAGTTTTGCATAGCTTTTTCTATCTATGTGATTAAGAAGTAAAATTAAAATAACTGCCCCTACACCATATACAGGGCAAAAAGGTCCCCATATGAGTCCTTTTCTACTTTGCCATACACCCATAGTAGCATAACCATAGAGCGTTTCTATGATTAACCCCAAAACACTAAAAATGACAAAGTACCAAAATAATTGGTTAATTGTTAATTGTTTTTTGTTTTCCATGCTTTGACCCTTTCTATTGTTTTATTGTAACATGAAATTTCTCTTTTTTCTAGTACTTATTGCTATTATATCTACTTTTGTAATCTATACCTTAAAAGCTACAGTTACTTGATTTTTTAGAATTTTTATCTTGACATTGTTTTGAAATCGTGCTATGATAGTATTTGTTCATGGGTCAGTAGCTCAGTTGGATAGAGCACAGGCCTTCTAAGCCTGGGGTCGGGGGTTCGAATCCCTCCTGGCTCA
>CALXQF010000024.1 GCA_944390505.1 uncultured Clostridia bacterium
TCAAAACAAATAGAAAGTAGAAAACAATCAGAAGAAAGAATAAAACAGTTAAAAGAATTAGAAGAAAAAGAAGATTCTTCAGTAGATATTGATAAACTTGTTAAAGATTTTGTAAATATGAAAGAAATAACTAGGACAATGCTTGTATCTTTAGTTGATAAGATAGAAATATCAGAAAATAAAGAAATAACTATATATTATAAATTCAATATTTTAAATATGGGAAAAGAAGATAATAAATTACAAAATGTTGGCTAAATATTAAAAATAGTCATAACGGAATATTAGGACAATTATAATATTACTAATATTATCCGGTATTACTATTAGTTTGTTATTAGGAGATACAGGAATATTTGACAAAGCTAGAGACTCAGAAGATGAATATAAAATAGGAGCATTGAAAGATAGAATCTCAACAGTTATATTAGACTGGGAAACAGAAAAAAGAATACCAAATACAACGGGAGATGAAACAGTAGGAACACTAGAAGGTTTATGGGATAAATTTGTAGACGCAGATATCATAGATAACCCAGATGAAGATATTTACAACCGTGAAGGAACAGATATCTATGAAGTAACTACGAATGAAGGCTATGTGGTAGAAATTATGGTAAAAGAAGATGGAACGGTAGAAATAGGAGATATTGAAAAAGAAGAAAACTTACCACCAAGGATAGGAGAGATTACCTCAAGTGGAACAACTAGTAGTATTCATGTAGAAGTGACAATAACAAGGTCAACAGGAGAAGTAGAGATGAGTTATTATTATAAAAAAGAAGGAGAACCAGATAAAAGTTATATAACATTAAAAGAAGGAGTGACAGAGCAAACAGCAGATTTCACAGAACTAGAACAAAATGTAGTATACAATATCAAAGTAGTAGTAACAGATGACAATGGAAGTACAGAAAAAGTAATTAATGAAAGAACAGGAGAGTTAGCAGAAGGAACAATAAGCCAAGTAGGAGATTTAGAGTGGAATAACGGAACAGCAACATTAAAGCTAGAAAGCACAGAAACTGCAGAAGAAATATATATAGTATATCAAATAGGTGGAATAGATGGGGAATGGCTACCATATCCATAAGAAGGAATTAGTGGATTACATCATGGAGATATGGTATATGCAGCAATCAGTGATGGAACAAATGTAAGTAAAGAAAGTAGTTTTGAAATAGAAGATGGAATAGCACCAACGGTAACAGTAAGCCAAGGAGCAATAGCGACCAATAGCATAGCAATAAGTGTAAGTAGTAAAGATGACCAGTGGGGAATGCCAGAACCAATAACATACAAGTGCTATATTAAGAAAAGTACAGAAACAGAGTATCCAACAGAAGCAAGTTATACAGAAACAGACACAAGTTATACCTTTGACAATTTAAGTCAAACAACAAGTTATGACATTAAAGTAACAGTGACAGATAAAGCAGGAAATGAAGGAAGTAAGGAACTAAAAGGAATAACAACAGGAACAGTAGGAGAAGCAACAGGAGACTTAAAAGAAGGAAATATCATAGCAAGTGAGCCAACATGGAGTAATGGAACAGCAAGTATCACATCAAGTAAGGGATCAGATGTAGCAAGTAACTTAAGTATAGAGTGGCAAATAAATGGAATAGATGCAGGAGGTTGGACAACAGGAGAAAGTGTAACAGGATTAGTACATAATGATATCGTATATGCAAGATTGACAGATGGAGTGAACTATGGAAAAGAAGCAAGTATTACAATAAAGAACACTGCACCAACTAATCTAAGTATGACATTTTCTAGCAAATCAACCAATTCTATTACAGTAAATGCAAGTGCAAGTGATGTGAATGGAGACAGATTAACCTATTCATTATATACATCAACATCATTATCTAGTGGATATACATTAAAGACTTCTACTAGTGCTACAGCAGGACAAAGAGTAACATTAACAGCAAGTAATTTGTCAATGTATACAACATATTATTATTATGTAACTGTATCGGATGGGATTAGTAGCCAAACGTCATCAAAACCAAGTATTAGAACATATTGTAGTGGAACAACTAATACATGTAATACACTTTTGTGCAATGAAGGTTATAATAAAGTATGTACAACTTGTAATGGAAGTGGAAATGTTGATGTTACATGTACAAATTGTGAAGGAAGTGGACAAACTTGGCAATATTGTGGAGTTTGTGGAGGCTCAGGATGGATGCAGAACAGTTGGGGATGGTCAGGATGTTCAGCTTGCTCAGCAAGTGGTAAAATTTATTATTCTTGTGGTGAATGTGATGGAAATGGGACAATATCGGATGGATGTACAATTTGTAATGGAACAGGAAATTTAATAAATTATTGTTCTCATGGATATACAACTTCACATAGATATTGTACACATTATACAAATACTTCAGTAACTTCACATTATTATTGCGCACATAATCATAATGGAGTACAACATGATGATTAATTAATATAAAAAAACATTTAAATATATTGTAATTATGTACACAAATATGATATAGTATAGCTATAAAATAGGCTATATTATATTTTTAGCCTTTTGGAGGTAAAACATGAGTAGAGGAAGAAGATATAGTGGAGGAGAACCGAAGCTAAACATCAAAAAGGTATTAGCAGTCCTTATTGTATTAGCGGTCATCATTATGGTGATTTTTGGAATTATCAAATTAACACAAGGATCTGCAAGAACACAAGAAAGAACAGTAGCAAATGGCTATTTTTCAGTATATACAAATGGTAAATGGGGAGTAATTAACTCAAGAGGAGAAACCGTTATAGAACCACAATATGATGAAGCAATCATTGTACCAGACCAAACCAAGGCAGTTTTTGTTTGTACTTATGATGTAGATTACACAAACAATACTTACAAATCTAGAGTGATTAATGATAAGAATGAAGAAATTATTACAGGTTATGATACTATACAAGTGCTAGAAAATTACGACAGCAGTAACAATCTATGGTATGAAAATGACGTTTTATTAGTATCACAGCAAGGAAAATATGGATTAGTAGACTTTACTGGAAGAGTGTTACTCACATGTGAATATGACTCAATAGAAACTTTAAAAGGAGTAACAAATAGTCTCGTAACAGAAAAAGAGGGAAAGCTAGGACTAGTAGATAATATTGGTTCTGTTATATTAGAAAATATTTACAAAGAAATTGAGCCGATTTCTGATAAATATGAAAATGGCTATATTGTAACAAATGAAGATAACCAAAAAGGAGTTATCAAAAATGACAAAATAGTATTAGTACAAGTACAATATGATGATATTAAACCAATGAATGGTGATGGAAGATATGTTGTACAAGAAGATGACGAATGGAAAATTATTGATAGTGAAGGAAATGAATATTTAGCTGGTGCTTTTGATGATGTTGTTTCTATTAATGGGAATAATGTCATTGTAGAAATCGACAACCAATATGGAATTATGACGTTAAGTGGAGAAACTAGAATACAAGCAAAATACCAAAATATGAGTTATGCTTTTTCTGACAATTATATTTTTAGAGAAAATAATAAATATGGTGTGATTAATTTAGCAGGTGAAGAAGTTTTAGAACCTACTTATGACAGTTTAATTTATCGTTCAGATGATGGCTTTTTAGAAGGAAGTAAATCAGATACCGTTGACACTGATTTTATAGGTAATGACTTTACAGTAAAAGTATCTGGAATTTTATCTGAAATTAATACACCAGATGGTTACATGAAAATTAGAACAAATGGTGAATACAAGTATTATAATTTCAGATTTGAAGAAAAAACAAATAGAGAATTACTAACTGGTAATACATTATTTTTAGACCAAAAAGATGGAAAATATGGTTATGTGAATAAAGATGGAGTTGTAGTAGTAGATTATATTTATGATGATGCAAAAGAACAAAACGCATTTGGATATGCAAGTGTAAAAAAAGATGGATTATGGGGTTGCATCAATTCACAAGGTGAAGAAGTAGTTACACCAACCTATACACTAGAAAATAATTCATTGATTGAATTTATTAATCAATGGTATAGAGGTGAGGATTTAAACTTAAATTATTATACAAATGAATGATAAAAGAAAGAAGGAATCATAATGGAACTAAAGACGAAATATCAATATACTTATTTTATTTATACTTATATAGTTGAAGAAAATAAATATGCAGATTATTTGTATAGTTTATTAAAGAAAAAACAATGTAAATTAAAATTATGGAATAGAAAAAAAGATACTGCAATTGATTCTTACTTTTTACCAGAAATAAAAGAGGAGATGTTTTGGTCGTTAGACTTAAACCAGCAAGCATTAAAAGACTATGAATCAATGGATCATAAGATGAAAGCAAATCTATTAAGTAAAAAGCCTTGTTGCTTTTTTGAATATCATCTAAAAGAAGATGTACCAGGAAAAATAGGGGAAAAAAATGGAATTTTCTTTGATATCACAAAAGTGGAAATTATTTGCTTTTCAACAGGACTTTGCTTTTTATTAATGAAAACAGCTCTTACAGAAAATTCACCATTTACAGATGTTTTGAATTTTAATTATAAATTTAGAGATATTCAATCAGCGGTTGCACCTTCTAAAGAATATGAAAGTATTAAAATTCAGACAAATAAACTAAATAATATGCAAAGCTTTGCCGAATTTATTAAACAAATAGCAGGTACTAATCAAATAGCAAAGAAAATGAATTTAGATACTAATAAGTTAATTACTTATGCTTATGTATGTTTAGACCAATCTGATTGGAACGAAAATACCAACATTAAAATGATTGAAAAAGAGTTTGAAAAGTACAGAAATATCAAACCAGCTTCAGAGCAGGTGAATGATATTACTTATCTAAGTGATAATGTCTATAAAGAAAAGTATGCATATTATGCTTTTTCTAATAATAGTACTATGTTACTTACTTCAGATATTAATGTCAATCATTATACTAAACTACCATTTCAATACGAAAATGAGTATTTATACCATTATATTTATTTATTGCATAAAAAGAATTATTTAAAAAAGCTAACCTATGATTTTAGACAAACAAAAAAATTTGAAAGTGTTAAAAGAAGGTTTTTAAATTTTGCAAAAAAAGATTGGATTTATGAAGTAACAAGTGATGATCTCGGTGTGATTTTAGAACAATATTATCGAAAAGAGCAAAATTTAGATGACACATTTATGAAGTTAAAAAATGAATATGACTTACTTTATAAAGAATATGAAATAGGAAAGTCAAACAAACATAACACCTGGATTATTGCTATTATTGGTATTATGCTTATTTTTAATATTATTAATTTATTTATGATTTTTGGAAAATAAAGTATATCTATTTAAATTATGTGGTAAGATGTTACAATTCATAGATATTTATATTTAATATGGATTACGTAAAATAATTACAAGTCGTGATTTTAATGTATTAATAAAATAATATAAAAAAATGAAGGAATAATAACAAATGAAAATACAAACGGGAATTGATATGATAGAAGTAGATAGAATACAAGAAGCAATTGAAAGACAAGGAAAAAGATTTTTAAAAAAAGTATATACAGATTATGAAATTGCTTATTGCAATAATACAGGGAAAATGAAATATCAACATTTTGCAGCTAGGTTTGCTGCAAAAGAAGCGGTTTTTAAAGCTATTTCTACCGAGAATTTGCCAGTAAAAGAAGACTTTTGGACCAAAATAGAAATCTATAATAGACCAGATGGAAAACCAATGGTGAATTTAGAACAATTGGGACTTAAAAATATTATGGATATGGATTTAAGTATTTCACATTTAAAAGATTATGCAATAGCTAGTTTTACAGTATTATTCAATTAGTAGGAGAAAAAATGAAATTATTTGATTCACATGCTCATTATAATGATGAAAAATTTAATCAAGATAGAGAAGAGATTTTAAATCAAGTTTATGAAGAAGGAATTGCCAGATTAGTTTGTGCAGGATACAATTTAGAAT
Organism: uncultured Clostridia bacterium; assembly: GCA_944390505.1. Lineage (GTDB taxonomy): Bacteria > Bacillota > Clostridia > TANB77 > CAG-508 > CAG-273. The sequence goes on from CALXQF010000024.1 coordinate 5,995, forward strand.
CTTCTAAAAAAGCAATAGAAATAGCACAATCTCATGATTTTGTTTATGCAACTGTTGGGATTTCACCAAATGATATTCCAAATTTTGAAAATGAACAAATAGATATTAAAGACTTCTTTTTTCAAGATGTTTTTTTAGAACAATTAGAGCAAATAAAGGAACTAGCTAAAAAAGAAAAGGTGGTTGCTATTGGTGAAATTGGGCTTGATTATTACTGGAACAAAGAAAATAAAGAAGAGCAAAAATTTAGTTTTATGAAGCAAATAGAAGTGGCTAACCAGTTACAGCTACCAATTGTGATTCACACAAGAGAAGCAGTTTATGATACCTTAGAAATCTTAAAACATGAGATATGTCCAGTGAAAAAAGGTGTATTCCATTGTTGTCCACTCAATTTAGATTTAATTAAAGAGGGACTAAAATTAGATTTTTATATTTCTTTTGCAGGAGCAATTACATTTAAAAATGCAAAAAATGCACAAGAGGCCATCAAACTTGTACCAATGGAAAGAATTTTAATAGAAACAGATAGTCCTTATTTAGCACCAGAACCAAAGCGTGGCACAAGAAATGACTCCAGAAATGTCAAATATATGGCTCAAAAAATTGCTGATGTAAAAGGAATTTCTTTAGAACAAGTTGTAGAAACTACATATCAAAATGCATGTAAAATTTTTGAAATAAAATATTAAAAATAAATGCGTGTCTTTGAACAAAGCAGGAGTGAATAATTTCTTTTAGACATGTTTATAATTGCCAGTTAATTAGATTTATTTCTAATTAACTGGCAATACTTTTCATGATATGATGAATATCAAATGTATTAAGTAAAATAAAATCAATGTTGCAACTTTATTTTAAATTTCTTAAAGCAGTAATTCTATCTTCTGTAGAAGGATGGGTAGACCAAATATTACTCATCTTTTTTTTACGTTTTTCTTTTTTAAAAGGACTAATAAAATACATATGTGCAGTAGATTTATTGGCTGTCTTGAGTTCATTGGGATCTTCTTCTAATTTTTGCAATGCAGAAATTAATCCATCTGGATTTCTTGTAAATTCTACTGACGTGGCATCTGCTAAATATTCTCTTTTTCTAGAAATGGCTAGTTTCATTAATTCACCGAAAATAGGGGCTAAAATAACAGCAATTAATCCAATAAGCATCAGAATGACATTTCCTTTGCTGTCATTGTCATTATCTCTAAAGCTTCCCCAGAAAAAGATTCTAGAAACTAAGTCAGAAAGCATAACAACTAATCCTACCATGACACTTACAATCGCTGACAAACGAATATCATAATTTTTGATGTGAGAAAGTTCATGTGCAACAACACCTTCTAATTCATAGTAATCCAATTTTTCAAGTAATCCACTTGTTACACAAATAATGGCATTTTGGGGATTTCTTCCTGTAGCAAAAGCATTTGGTTGTGGATCGTCAATTACATATAGCCTAGGGCGATATTCTAATCCAGAAGATACCATTAAACCATCTAAAATATGAACTAATTGTTGATTTTCTTCAGTAGTAGCAGGTCTTGCTTTATTAATGGATAAAATGATTTTATCACTATAATAATATGAACTCCATGCAGAAAGTATAGATACAGTTAATGCAATAACAACAGAAAAAGGACCTAAATCGAATGCCATGCAAACATAATAAACAATTAAGGTAATGACTAAAACAAAAATACAAACAATAAAACCAGTTTTTATTTTATTTTTTTGAATATCCTCATACATTTCATAATTCATTCCTTTCTTAAATAAAAAAAATAGTATGAATTTACTTTCAGAAAGATTTGCCAAAAATATTTTCATTATTTTGTTAAATGAATAAGAAACAAATCATAAAAAATAAACCCATACTAATGATTATTTGCTAAAATCAACTTTTACATTCTTTTTTGCTTCTTCACTTTCAGCCTCGAATAAGCTTTCAGCTACAAAATGAAATAGAGAAGCGATAAAGTTTGAAGGGAACAACTCTAATTTTGTGTTATATCTAGTAACTGTATCATTATAGAATTGTCTAGAATACGAGATTTTATTTTCTGTATTTCTTAATTCTTCTTGTAATTGTAAAAAGTTTTGGTTAGCTTTTAAGTCTGGATAATTTTCAGCTACAGCCATAATGGTTTTTAAAGTTTCAGATAATTGATTATCTAAATTAGCTTTTTCATCTACTGTTTGTGCTTTAGACCAAGCTGAACGAAGATCAGCTACTTTTGTTAATGTTTCTTGTTCATGTTCCATATAGCCTTTTACAGTTTCTACTAAATTAGGAATTAAATCAAATCTTCTTTGCAATTGAACATTAATTTGGCTCCAAGCATTTTTTACACGTTGTCTTAGGGTAACAAGATTATTGTATATAACAATAACAGCAATGACTAGAACAACGACAATGGCTAATAAAATCCAACCTATCATATTCACTCACTCCTTTTTATAATATTATTTATCATAACATAAGTTCATACATAAAACAATAGAATAAAGGTAAGTTTTACAAACTGTAGTTACTAGATAGTTACAATTCACAGTCATTTATATTTAATATATATAGTAACTGTTATATATGTATTTTTATTTACGTCCCCCAACTGCGTAAGAAAGTGTATTTGAAATTTTACAAAAAATTTCAAACACTTTCTAACTTGTCGGTCCCCACCTTAAGACTCCAATAAAAAACATATATAACAGTTACTTGAAATTAATTACTGGCTGTGAATTGTAACAACTATATTAAAAAATTTCAAAAAAAATCATAATTGTGTACAAGTTAGCATATAATATAGTATAAGCGAATCTTTGAAATTCATTATAAAAAAGGTAAAACTTCTAAAAGCAATTGATACCAAGGTTTGTAAAAATTAGACGAAAATTTGACAGGATTTTTCAAAAATGGTATAATATAGATGTTGCTTTTAAAGGAGGGAACAAATTTAATATGAAAAATGATGATAAAGCATCAATATCGCTGAAAAAGATTTTATGCATTAGTATATTATTTATCTTCATTATGTCAGTAGCAGTATTTGCTGGAAATGTAAAGTTAAATAATGTCAAAATCATTCTTTCAAGTGGATATGAAATTAATGTATTAACTAGCAAAACTAAAATTTCAGAAATACTTGATGAAAATCATATTATACTAGCAGAAGATGAAAAGGCAGTTCCAGATTTAGAAGAGGAATTGTCAGACAATAATACAATTAAAATTATACAAAAAACGGAAGAAGAAATTGAATTACCAGATGTGGTAGAAAGTTCTGAAGATGTTACTGCAGAAGAAGTTTTAAGTAGCTATGATACTATCACCGAAAAAATCGAAGTGGAAAAAGTAACCATTCCTTATGAAACTGTTACAAAAAATGTAGCAACAGGAACAGGTGCAAAGCAGGATAAAGTTGTACAATATGGTGTAGATGGTTTAAAAGAAGTTACTTATAAAGTAAAATACCAAAATGATAAACAAATTGAGAAAAAAGAAATTTCTTCAAAAATTATTCGTGAACCAGTAGACAAAATTGTAGAAGTTAGAAATAAACAAGTTACCTCAAGAGGTGGCACAAAAGTTAGATATGCTGGTAAATGGAGTTATACAGATGCAGAACTTGATTTATTATGTGCAATCACTGCACAAGAATGTAGTTCAAGTTATAGTGGTGCATTAGCAGTTATTACTTGTGCTGCTAACAGAGCAGAAAGTAGTAGATGGAGAAGCTATGGCTCAGATCCATTAAGTCAATATAAAGCACCATATCAATTCTGTTATACTATTGATAGCCACTGGAAAAGAAGATTAAATGGTAATTATCCATCATATGTAAAACAAGCTGTAATTGATGCCTTAAATGGAAAAAGAAACCACAATTACTTATCATTTAGAGCAGCTGGATTTGCAAGTGGTGTGAATATAGGTGGTAATGTATATTTTAATGCAATGTAATATTGTAAAATATATAAGATAGTAATATTCAGCAGTATTACTATCTTATTTTGTATGACATAGGTATAAAAGATAATGCAACTTTACTCTTTCCTAGCTAGAGCAATATATAGTGAAAGGAATGACACAAAATATGAAACTAATTTCTTGGAATGTAAATGGATTAAGAGCAGCAATACAAAAGGGGTTTGCACAATTTTTTCAAACAGTAGATGCAGACATATTTTGTATACAAGAAACGAAAATGCAAGAAGACCAAATTGACTTAAGCATTGAAAATATTTTTGAAGGCTATTATGCCTATTGGAATAGTGCAGTAAAAAAAGGTTATTCAGGAACTGCAGTTTTTACAAAACAAAAACCAATGAAAGTAACTTATGGAATTGGAATAGAGAAACATGATACAGAAGGAAGAGTAATTACTTTAGAATTTGAAGATTTCTACTTAGTTAATTGTTATACACCAAATTCTAAAAGAGAATTAGAGAGATTAGAATATAGAATGATTTGGGAGGATGCATTTCGAAATTATTTATTACAGTTAGATAAAGAAAAACCAGTTATCTTATGTGGAGATTTAAATGTTGCACATGAAGAAATTGATTTAAAAAATCCAAAAACAAATAGGCATAATGCAGGATTTACAGATGAAGAAAGAACAAAAATGACTAGTTTATTAGATTCTGGTTTTACGGATAGTTTTCGATATTTATATCCTGATAAAGAAAATTGTTATACTTGGTGGTCCTATATGTTCCATGCAAGAGAAAAAAATGCAGGTTGGAGAATTGATTATTTTATTGTTTCAAAATCAATAGAAAGTAAAATTAAAGATAGTATCATTTATGCAGAAGTATTGGGAAGCGACCATTGTCCAGTTGGATTAGAAATAGGTTAAGTAAAACATTATATAAAATCAGTTGTAACAATTCACAGTTTGTAATATTCAATATACATGGTAAATGTTATATATGTATTTTTATTTACGTCCCCCAACTACGTAAGAAAGTGTATTTGAAATTTTATAATAAAAATTTCAAACACTTTCTAACTTGTCGGTCCCCACCTTAAGACTTCAATAAAAACACATATATAACATTCAATTGAGATAACTGTGAACTGTGAATTGTTACAATTGATTGTCAATTTTATATAGAATTTAGATGTAAATAGAAATTAAAAGAAAGGGAGAAATTAATGGAAGAAAAAAAGAAGGAAACTAAAAAATGGTTTTACTGGTTTATTTTAGCAGTTTGCGTAATTATTGTTTATAAATTAATTGATAATATTGGTCCAATTACTATATGGGTAAAAGGATTACTAAATGTTTTAATGCCATTTATTATCGGTTTGTTAATAGCATATTTATTATATCTTCCTTGCAGAAAAGTAGAAAGCCTATATAAAAAAGTAAAAAAATCAAAATGGATTAGGAAAAAAGCAAGAGTCCTATCTGTTATTACAGTATATATTATTGCTATATTACTTATCATATTAGCACTAAATTTTGTTATTCCAAATGTTTTAAAAAGTATTACGGATTTTGTAAATAATTTTGGAAATTATTATAACAATGCAATGAACACGATAGAACAAATGCCAGAAGATTCTTTTTGGAAGAATGATATAGTAATGAATTTAGTACAAAATATTAGCGAAATTGATTTTAAGCAATTCTTTAATTTAGAAAGATTAGCACAATATGCTCAAGGTGCTATCAGTGCTGTAAGTGGAATTTTTAATGTTTTTGTATCATTTATTGTATCTGTTTATTTATTAATGGAAAGAAGACAGATTTTAGATTTCTTGAAGAAAGTAGCAGGGGCTGTTTTTCAGAAAGATACATATGAACTTATTAGCAAATATTTTAATAAATCTAATGAAGTATTCTTTAGATTTATTTCAAGTCAAGTGTTAGATGCAATCGTCGTTGGAGTATTAACTTCTGTTGCTATGTCAATTTTAGGAGTAAGATATGCTGTATTATTAGGATTTATGATAGGCTTATTTAATTTAATTCCTTATTTTGGAGCAATTATAGCAGTAATTATTGCAATTGTTATTACCTTATTTACAGGTGGAATAGGTCAGGCAGTACTAATGGCAATTATTGTGATTATTTTGCAACAAATTGATGCCAATATTATTAATCCAAAGATTGTAGGTAATTCTTTATCGATTAGTCCATTACTTGTTATTTTTGCTGTAACAATAGGTGGTGCATATTTTGGAATTTTAGGAATGTTTTTAGCAGTACCAATATTTACGGTAATAAAATTATTAATAGAAGAGTATATAGAATATAAAAATAAACATAGGGGTGGTTTGGAATCTATCCAAAAAGAACTTAAATAATCAGTAATAAAGAATAAATTTTTATAAATCAGCAAAGACTAAAAATTAAATTTCAAAATAGTTTCTAAAATAATTATGTATTGTTAGAACATGATTAAAATCTTGTTTACAATTTATAATATTAAATACACGAATAATATCTTTAGAATCATATATGTAATACATAATTCAATAGCCTGACTTTCGGTTTTTACGATATATAATCTCTCTAAAATGCTTGTCAGATATTTCTGGAATATATCTTCCAATATATGGAGTATCAGCTAAACTTTTTATATGTTCAGTTATAGCAAAATCTGTACTGATAGCATTTTTGAGAGAATATTGTAAATTATAATGAAATATATCATCTAACCCTTTTTTAGCCAAATTTTCTATTATAATTTTCATATAGAGCCTCTCTTTCTGCCACAAAGTCTTCTAGCGGAATACCTTTTCCTTGATTCATTTCATTGACACCTTTGGCTATTCCTATTAATACATATAAGTTATAAAGAGAATCAAAAAATGTTTCGTTATCTTTAGATTTTTTTAACAAGTCAACAATTTTTTCAATTTTAATTTCTTCGTTTTGTACTTTCATAATAAAATCAGTCCTTTCTAATTATTTTTTCTTGAAATATCATTTGTGGATTATGAGCAGTCAAAATGCTTTGAATACACATTTTATCATTTTTATTTAAGTCATTTGTTCCAAAAAGTTCAACATATTTATTTGTTACATCTTGGAGAATAAGAATGATTTCTTTTGTCTTTAGTTCTTCATCAATATCATAGGGCAATGCTTCAATAGCCTTTATAAAGTTTTCTCTAACATTTGACATAATAAACCTACTTTCAGAGTTAGTATATCACAGAGTGAATGAAAATACTATTATTTCTTTATAAATTCTAATAAATTTTACACTACATAATATTGAGTATTTTTGCGAAAATGTGATGTAAAATATTCATAAAACCTTAATAATTTAGGCTCTTTTTTCTTAATAATTTCATGCTATACTATTCATGTAGCATAAATAAAGGGGTTATGGTATAATAGTATTGGTTATTAATGCTTTACTTAGT